>DXJM01000046.1 GCA_019057355.1 Promethearchaeota archaeon
ATTTTTTCAAGTAGAGCGGGATAACGTCCTTCAAGACTTCCGAAGTAATGAAAAAAGCATAATTTATGAAGCATGTCTTGAACTCGGTGACGAGCGAACCGTCTGATAACCTTAGGGCGGGTCTTTCCTCCACATGTAAGGTTGATAATTGGAATAAATTATGGAATTTTATAGAAAATACTACGTTTTTATAAATAATTAGGAGGTTAACCTCCTGCAATGGCAGGAATAAAAGATATTTGATCTCCACTATAAATTAAAATCTCCTTCTGATTTGAATGTAAAATCTGATTTCCATTGATAGCCAATAATATGAATTTATGTAAAAGGCCATTATCGTCTAATAACAGATTTTTAAAATCATCACCACACGTTTGTATCATTTTTTTAATTAAAGAATCTAATGTTATTTTTTCTTCTATATGAATCTCCAATTCATCTTTATCTATTAAATCTGAAAGCAGAGATAAAAATTCGACCCTAATAGTTGGAATGATAATCCCCTCTTTTATTTTATTTTTTATTCAATCTCATAAGATATAAATCAATGAACAAATTTATATCTAATTATGTCCATTTAATTATAGATAGATGTAGATATTTTTTAAAAATATGTACGTACTTACACTTAATTTTTAATAATAGATTGAGCCTTGGCAGAAAAACAAAAAATTAGGATAGGTCATTTATCCACAGCTTACCATACAAACTTTATTTTAATGAACGATAAAGAATTTCATGAAGAATTTGGAAAAATGGTTAAATGGACTTTATATGGGACTGGTCCTTCAATGGTTAAAGCTTTTGAAAAGGGAGAATTAGATATAGGATACATGGGATTGCCTCCTGCGATAATTGGGATTGATAATGGAATCCCTATAAAATGCATAGCGGGAGGTCATGTTGAGGGAACTCTAATGATAGCTGATGATAGAAATAAATCGCTTGGCAAGAATAGTAAAATAAAAGAAATTCTAAACCAGTTTAAGGGCAAGAAAATTGGAGTTCCCAGTAAAGGATCCATTCATGACGTAATCCTAAGATATTACCTTCAAAAATTTGGATTTCAAGATGAGATAGATATAAAAAATTACCAACAAGCAGAATTTATTGCATTAGATATGAAAAAAGGATTGTTAGAGGCAGGTGTTGGAACTCCATCCTTGGCTGTTTTCAGTTCAACTATCTTAAATACTCATATAATAATTCCTCCGGATAAATTATGGCCATATAATCCTAGTTATGGTATTTTTTTTCATGAAAAATTTATTGAACACGTTCCTGAAATGCTCCTAAGATTTCTAGAATATCACAAGAGAGCCTCTAGTTTACTAAGAGAAAACCCAATAGAAGCCATAAAAGTAATTTCAGAATCCTTAAAAGTTTTAACTCCTAATTACATAAAATCAATAATAGAAATTTCTCCGAAATATTGTGTGGCTTTACCCGATTCAATGGTTAATTCCACCATGAAATTTGTCAAATCATTACATCATCTAAATTATATAAAAAGAGAACTTGAAATTGAGGAAATATTTAACTTTGATTTCATTAGGATTATCCATCCTGAAAAGGAGCACTATTAAGAAAAATTCACGTTCAATTACTGAATAGTTTTGGATGAAACCATAATCCTACAAGAACCTACTTTTAGATATAAGATGATATATCTATAGCGTGCATTAAGCAATTTCACATCAGAGTTATTTTTTTGGCTCCTTATCTATATTTAATTCTGAATTGAGATAACGATACTTTTTTGAAGTTCATGCTAAATCCTCTACTACTTTGTAAATAGCTGGTAGTTCTATTGTCATAATAATGCAAGTTTCTCTGACATGTTCGGTCATGGATTCATTTATCATTAACAATGATTATATTTAAATTATAAACCTGAATTTTAAAATATGTGCAATATTTACATCTAAATTAAAATATGGTATTTATTTCATATTAATTATGGATTTTACGGAAGAACAAATAGAAAGATACTCACGACAAATAGTTCTAAAAGAGGTTGGCGGAAGGGGTCAAAAAAAATTGCTTGATTCCAAAATTACAGTTATTGGATGTGGTGGATTAGGCTCTCCCATAACATATTACTTGACTGCTGCAGGAATTGGCAGTATTAAACTTGTAGATTTTGATAGAGTAGATTTATCGAATTTGCAAAGACAGATTTTACATTATACTTCAGATATTAATAAAATGAAAACTCAAAGTGCTTGCGAGAAACTTACCCAACTTAATCCTGACCCAGAAATCCAAATCATAAATGAGGTATTATCTTCACATAATGTAAAGGAAATTTTACAAGATTCTGATTTTGTTCTTGATGGATCGGATAATCTGCCAACAAAATTATTGATTAATGATGCTTGCATAAATCTTGGCATTCCATTTACTATTGCTGGCGTATTAAGATTCAACGGTCAAGTTTTAACGGTCATTCCTCAAAAGAAAACAACTTGTTATAGATGTGTTTTTGGAGATATTTCTGGTAATACAGCATCAGTGTCATGCTCACAAGCAGGAGTAATAGGATTGATCCCTGGAGCAATTGGGTGCATCCAAGCTAACGAGGTAATAAAATATCTTTTAAATATTGGTGATCTAATAATAAATCGAATATTGATGGTGGATTTCTTAAATTATCAATTTAATTTTATTAAAGTAATTAGAAATGATGATTGTCCTGCTTGTGGAGAAAATCCCGTGGATTTAATAAATAATTATGATTATAAGATTGATGATGCTTGTCATGGTTGAAAAAATGAATATAACTAAATTAGATATAAGAGGAAAAGTATGTCCGATGACATTTGTATATACAAAATTGTATTTAGAAAAAATGAACAAGGGAGAGATCTTGGAAGTCATGTTAGATTTTCCTGTTGCAGTAGAAAATATACCTGCAAGCTGTAAACAACAAAAAATAGGCAATGTAATAGATATTAAAGAAGTTAATTTGGATAAAAAAACGTGGATAATAACAATTAAAAAGATTTAGAGGAAAAGCATTTCACATGTGAAGGAAATCAAATTGAGTAAATTTAAGATTGTAAAAAAACCTGAGATGAATTTTAAAAAGGTTATATCATATGAGGTTGAAATTTTTTGAATAAATATGAAAAATTAAAATCTTCTTTAAAGTTAGAATATGATCCCATAGGTGTTAAATTATTATTCAAAAATGAAATACATGAAAAAAACTATGATAAGTTTAAAGAAGTAAAAGGTCTTCAGAGATATTGTGAATATGTAAAACGTGCCTCTAAAGGAGAATTTTTGAGGTTGAAACGAGGAGATTTTTCTTGCGTGACTGGGGAAATTATTTTAGGTTTGAAGGAGCCAGAAAGGATAAAATTTGACAGTCGATTAAATTTTAAAGGTTTAGAGAATATCTTGCTTTTCCCGATAAATAGACATGATACTATGAATGTTGATTGCATTTTATTAATAGTATCGCCACGAAATTGTATGGATGTAACAGAAGCTTATACTAAACTGTATAAAAAACCTTTAATCATAGAGTTAGGAACACATTCAGGGGTATGTAGTGATGTTACAGCTTTAGTCATTAAAAGGCAACAAATTAATTTTTCATTTCTTTGTGCTGGGTCAAGAATTTATGCTGATTTTGAAGATGACCTGCTTTTATGCGGAATTCCTGGTGCTATGATTAATGAATTAATTAACACCATAGAAAAAATTACAGATGAAAGAGAAATGGATATCGAATTAGTAAAACAACTTAAATCCCAAAATGATCACATAAGAAATGAATAAATTGAACTCAAGTATAAGCAAAAGGATAGTTATGTTTATGATTTATTAGGAAAAATTTTTTGAAATTATATGAGTTATTTTAAGATAAATATAGTTAAAATGAGAAAGAAGGAGTTGGCAAAATATTATAGAAAAATTCTTGCATTGTTTAAATTGTGGTAAAGATTTACGTGGGAAAAATGGGCATGCGTATTGTGCAGAATGCATTTTAGATTTAGATTATAAAGCATCAGATTTAGATCATGAAGAATTAGATAAAAGCTTGCAAAAAATTTTAGATTTTTTTATTTCTGATGTGAATGCTGCGTTTCATAAAGATCCGGCCGCAAACACACTTTTAGAGGTGCTCATGAGCTATCCTGGAATTAAAGCCGTGCTTATTTATAGGATTGCACATTTTTTCTTTAAAATCGGCATGCCTTTCATTCCCAGATATCTTTCTGATATTGCCAGAGAAATCACGGGCATAGAAATTCACCCTGGAGCTCAAATTGGTAGCGATTTTTTTATTGATCACGGATCGGGAGTCGTGATTGGTGAAACTTCAGAGATTGGAAATAATGTTACGATATATGCGGGTGTTGTATTAGGTGGAGTTTCTTTAGAACAGAAGAAGCGGCACCCAACTATAGGAAATAATGTTGTTATTGGTACAGGTGCTAAATTATTAGGACCGATTACGATAGGAGACGATGTCAAGGTGGGTGCAAACTCCGTTGTTGTAAATGATGTTCCTTCTAATTCTGTAGTAGTTGGAGTGCCAGGAAAAATCATATCAAGGGAAGGCGATAAAATAAAAAGAATTGATTTAGCTCATGGTGATTTACCTGATCCTTTATCTATTGCCATTGCGACTTTAAATTCAAGAATTAAATTCCTGGAAGATAAACTGCTAAATAATGATAAACATAAAAAAAATAATTATGAAATCAATTTCGGAGAGTATGGTGAGGGAATTTAATAAATATATAGGACTTGATCTTCAACTATTACAAAAAAAAGTGATTTCACACATGGATGAGATTCTTTTCAGAAAAGATTAATTATGGTCTATCGGCAATTTTTAAATTATAACTAAAAATAATCATAAGGGTTTCATACAAGTAAATGAAATAGCCCTAGTTCAAAATATCCGCCAAGTATTCCTGGAAGAAAGAATGAACAATCTTAAAAAAGCAGGATTATTAGAAAGTATGAGATGCTCTCAAGGAGTATATCACCTTTTTAAGCTTCCCTATTAAATCCGAGTTTTAGATTTTTTGATTAATATTGTGGAAATTCTTGTTTTATAAATTAATGCAAATATTACCGATTTATTTATATAGAATAGAGACTACGTCACTCAAGAAAATCAACAATTTAAGGAGAATAAAATGGGAAACTTATACAATAATATTACTGAAACAATTTTTAATACTCCATTAGTCAAACTAAATCGAATTTCTATGCACATTGAACCTAATATATATGCTAAAATAGAAGCATTTAATCCCGGTTCCAGTGTAAAAGATCGTATTGCTTTATCAATGATAGAAAAAGCTGAGAAAGAAGGAATAATAAGTAAAGATTCTGTTATTGTTGAATCAACATCCGGAAATACAGGAATTGGATTAGCATTAGTTTGTGCAGCAAAAGGATATAAACTCATTCTTACCATGCCTGAGAGCATGTCATTAGAGAGAAGGAAGATCTTAATGGCATATGGAGCAGAATTAGTATTAACTCCTGCCTCTGGAGGTATGAAAGGCGCGATTCAGAAAGCTGAAGAATTAAGCAAGGAGGGTCAAAATATTTTCATTCCACAACAATTTAAAAATATAGCTAATCCTGAGATCCATCGAAAAACAACTGCAGAAGAGATTTTCAGAGATTTAGATGGTAAAGTCGATGGAGTTGTAGCAGGAATTGGGACAGGAGGAACTATTACTGGCATAGGTGAAGTATTAAAGAAAAAGGTTGGTCAGCATGTAAAAATATACGCAGTTGAACCAAAGGATTCACCTGTTTTATCCGGTGGTAGCCCCGGACCTCATAAAATTCAAGGAATTGGTGCAGGATTTGTTCCAGATGTGTTAAATACTCAAATCTATGACAAAATCATCCAAGTAGGTATTAATGATGCCATTGAAACATCAAGAAAATTGGCAAAACTAGAGGGAATTTTCGTAGGGATATCTTCTGGAGCTGCCGCATGGGCTGCATTAAATGTAGCTGCTTTAGATTTTACTAAAGAAAAAAATATTGTAGTGATATTTCCTGACACGGGAGAACGATATTTATCAACGGATTTATTTGAATCTTAATTATTTTTTATTTTTAAAAAGAGACTCAAGTTCTC
>DXJM01000496.1 GCA_019057355.1 Promethearchaeota archaeon
AAAATTTACTATAATTATTAAAGAGGTATTCTAACCCATGGCAATTAATTTGGAAGAACATTTAATAGGGATTACTACAATTATATGGGTCATAATTTGTACTATCGTGGCATTGGTCATAATGTTGAGATATCGCAAATACAAGCAGAATCTATTAATATACTGGGGCATTGGATGGATAGGTATGTCTTTCATACATCATCCAGCTGTAGTTTCATATATTGTTGCATTTTTTAATGGAATTGGTCTTACTTTGCAACAATATTTGATGTTTGGCATGCCCCTAACAGCAATAACATTCATATTCTATGCATTTGTGGTCATGGAACTTATTTGGAAAAAAAGACAAAAAATTATTATAATGATTTTTGTCATAATTCACTCAGTATTCTTAATAATATGGTATTTCTTAGCAATTACCGCACCAACGAGACTCGGAGAATTAGAATCAATTGTTGATATAAAATATGCAGGAATTGCGTCATTATATGCATTATACATGGCAATAGCTTTTATTACTTTAGGAATCATTCTTTCATTAAATTTGATAAAATCAGGAACTAAAGAAAATAAGGTCAAGGGCATTTTTCTCTTGGCTTGTTTTATCTCATACACGATTGCTGCTTTTATGGATTCACTTCCATTACCAATATGGATATTAGTATCACTTAGGTTCGTATTTATTTTTGCGGCATTTGCAATGTATATTGGGTGGTTGATGCCTGATTTCATTAAAAAACGACTCGTAAAAGAATAATTAATTTTTATACTTTCATTTTTTTTCATTTCATTTATTTTTTGTTTCCAAATGCTGGAAATGTTCTATTTTCTAAGATTTCACGACATCTTCCATTATCAAATATTTCAAAAATCGTTTATTTAAACCTATTATTGTTTTAAAGTTAATTATAAATGCATTCTTTCCTTTCAATTCATAATAACATGAAATAATTCAGAGAAAATGCCTCTTAAGTTGGAGATTCCTTGGGTTGAAAAATATCGTCCGTTATCTTTTGATGAAATCGTAAGTCAGAATATTGCAATAAATAATCTAAAAAATTTTATACGGGAGAATAACATCCCCCACATGATATTCACGGGTCCTGCAGGAACCGGAAAAACAAGTACGGCGCTGATTATCGCAAAAACATTATTGAAAGGAGAATATTATCATCGAAATGTGCTTGAGTTGAATGCTTCTGATACGGTTCGCATGGATTCTGTTAGGAATGCTATAAAGGATTTTGCGAATCAAAACATGATAATTGGAGATAATAACCTGAAAATAATTATTTTAGATGAGGCAGATAACATCCCCACCCAAGTACAGCAAGCTTTAAGAAGGATCATAGAAAAGACCTCATCTAACGTGAAATTTATATTAATGTGCAATTATATAGACCGAATAATCGATCCTATTATCTCGAGATGTGCCGTGTTCAGATTTGTCAATCTTCCAAGAGAAAAAATCGTTGAAAGGTTGAAAAAAATAGCGCGATTGGAAGGATTGTCAATCCCTCGAGAAAGGGAAGAAAAATTGTTTGACACCTTATTTTTTATTTCTGGAGGGGATTTAAGAAAAGCAATAAACGTCTTGCAAATGTCTGTTGCCCTTGATTTATTAAATAACATCGATATTAATGAAATCTTGAAAATATCAGGTTTTCTTGATGAAAAAATATTGAACAATCTTATTGAACACATTGAAAAGAAAAATTTCAATAAAGTAAAACATATTATCGAATCAATTGAAAACGTAGATAGTAGAAATTTAATGAGACAACTGTTATACAAGGTTCCCTCAGGCGGTGATCAGAATTCCGTCTTGTTAACTTCATATTTTGGAGAAATTGATTATAGAATCAGCCAAGGAGCTGATGATAAGATTCAATTGCTTGCATTAACTGCTCAAATAATGAAAAGAATAAAATGACAATGTAAACATGCTGAAATGGAGTTTAATAGATGATAAATGAAATCCCTATATGGCGAATTAAATATTTGCCATATAATTTAGATCAAATTTGTGGAAGAGAACAATTAAGGAATAGATTAAAGGGAATCATAGAAAAAGCAAACTTTCCTCACATGTTATTTGTTGGGACGGAAGGTATTGGAAAGACGACCATCGCAAGCTTGTTTGCGAGAGAATTTTTGGGAAAATATTATGATGCGAACTTAAAAATTATCCATGCTAATGTTCCTCTAACCGAAGAAGAAAGGGCTCAAGCTCGATCAGACGCATATGTCTCTACCACCAAGATTGGAAGCATTGCTGGAAAAACAGTTACAATGCCTGCTTTTGTTCAAGTAAAAGTCAAGCCTTTTGTCCAAGTTAAAGTAATGGACGCACCATTCAAGATTTTAATAGTGAAGAATTTTGATGCTTTGGGCAAAAATCAGCAAGGATTCAGGAGATTGATGGAAACATATGGTTCAAACTGCCGCATGATCTTGATCACGACAAAGATTTCGGGAGTGATAGATCCTATTGTAAGCAGGTGTCAAGTATTTTTAGTACCTCAAGTTGATTTAACCTCATTTGGAAAACTAATCACATCCATTGCTAAAAAGGAATCTTTAATCCTCGATGAAAAGACAATTGAAGTTCTATATAAGGCATCAGGTGGAAAAATTTCAAAAGCAATTGATTTCCTTCAACTAAGCACTATAAGCAATAAAACCGTGACTTTAAATGATATTTACATTAGCTTGCAAAAATTTCAAAAAGGCATCGTGCGAAGCTTATTACTTGTCATATTTAAAGGAGATTTTAAAAAAGCAAGGGAGATAAGTCGAAATATTCTAGCTACCTATAAATATAGCGCACAAGAGCTTTTTACATATCTATTATTAGAACTCCATAAATTACCATTAAGCACCAATGTAAGAGCAAGTGTCATTAACATGATTGCTGAGGCAGATATTCGAGCGATTGATGGTCAAGATAATGATATCCAAGTCTCGAATCTCTTATCTAAATTATGTTTATACTCAGAATATTTATGAGGTAAGCAAGAAATGGCTGAAACAAAAGCAAAATTACCATGGATTGAAAAATATCGACCTAAAAGCCTAAAAGATATGGCAATACCTAGTGCGAAATCAAGTGGTCACAAGGTAAACTTGGCTGAAGAATTAACGAATTTTGTCAGGAACTTTTTTATTGAGATTAAAAAAATCAACGAAATCAATAAAGAGATTAGAAATCACAATAGAAATGCAACTGAAAAGGATCAAAAGGAGGAAATACGGCTATCATTCGAAAAATCCGCCATATTATTAGAAGGCAAGCCCGGAATAGGAAAAACGTCCATTGTTTATGCTCTTGCAAATGATTTAAACATGGATGTAATTGAAACAAATGCATCAGATACCAGAACACGCGATGCCTTGGAAAGAAAATTGAATGAAACGACAAAATCTCGAGGAATAATGGATTTTGCCAAGGAATCAAGGCAAAAGCTAATTCTTATTGATGAGGTTGACGGCATTTATGGTACAAAAGACAGGGGAGCTGTTCCCACTATCTTAAATTTGATTGAAACAACACAATTTCCCATTATTTTGTGTTCTAATGAATTTAAACAAGGTCTTCAATCGTTATACCAGAAAATTAAAAAAGTTGAAGTCCAACCATTATCAAAACTCGAAGCCATTAAAATAGCAAGTAGAGTTCTTAAAAATGAAAAGATTTCTGGAATTTCCTCAGGAGAAATTGAAGCAATCGTCGAAAAAAATGGTGGCGATTTAAGAGCTGTGATCAATGATTTACAAGCAATTGCCAAAGGTAGTGATTTTCCAGATGTGGTGTTATTAAACAATTTGCATCGAGATAGCATTGAAGAAATCTTTTCTCTCATAAGAGAATTATTTCAAGACGTCAAAACTCTCAAAGAAGCCCGAAATCTAACTGATAGGTCGGATGTGGATTATAATTTTTTATATAAATGGGTGAGTGAAAATCTACCAAGTTTTATGCATGTCAATAGTGACCTTGCAAATGCGTGGGAAAATCTTTCTTTAGCAGATGAGATCTTTGGGAGAATTCGAAAAAATATGTATTGGGGCCTATTGCCATATTTTTATGACCTTTTTGCTGGAGGCGTGACCTTATCTAAAAAGGAAAGTGATTCTCGAAAAGGTTTTGTGAGAATCAAGAATCCTCAATATTTCAGTTCAACAACATTGAATTCTGCAGAAAAGAGCTTATTAGAAAAGATTAACAGAAAATATAACATTCCTCAGGATGAGCTCATGCAAGATTTTCTCCCATTTCTGCAGGTATTAAGCAGCTCGTCCCGAAAACACCAAAAAATAATCAGTGATTGGTTTGAATTGGATACCAAGGAGAAAAAAATGCTAAAATCTGATTAGGAATGGTAACACTTTTTCGTGGTCATCCAAATATTTACTTAAAAATGAGTAGCTAAATAAGGAAAAATAGGAGAAGATATTATTAATTTTGTAAATAATTTAAATGAAAAGGCAAGAAACTTAAATATTTAATATCATTCTCTAAAATTAGTTATTAAAATTGAGATAAAATCTAATTTCGCTTACATTTTCTAAGAATTAATCTACTCAATATTGATTTAAATACGAGTTCATTATTTCTTAGTAATAATTTACTAAAAAAATGGAGGTATAAAAATGACTAATACACCAAATAATTCTAAAGTTAATCCTACTGATAGGAGAGTTGATGAAAAAGAATCCAAAATATCAAAAGATACGAATTTTGTTATCCAAATTGCAGGTGCTGCAATATTTGGGGCGCTTTCTATCGTGAGTAGCCTTTTTTTAGCACCTCTCCTGCCAAGAGTTCCTGGAATGCCAATAGCTTATATAGATCCCATTTCATTTATCTGGATTACTTGTTTTTTACTTTTTGGGGTTAAATCAGGACTATTATGCATTTCTATCAGTACAATTGGATTAATGTTTGCAGATGCGCAAAATGCTCCTTGGGGCGCCTTAATGAAATTTGTAGCGACCATCTCACTGATTATAGTTCCGATCCTTTTATTAAAATTATATAAAAATGAAGAAGGAATAAGAAAGAGTCAAGTGCTTAAAAAGCCTAGAAATTATATAATAACGGGTGCTATTGGAACGGGATTGAGAGTAATTCTCACATTAATTTTAAACATTATTCTAGCATTAACCATTTATGCGCCATTTATTGCATACATGTCTTTAGAGTTTCTAGGACATCCAGAAATCACGGGAATGACGGTTGTTTTTATTGCTTTTCCTCTAATTAATGCTTGGCAAAGTGTTTTTGATCTCGGCATTCCATACCTTATAGTATTTGGTTTAAAATTTGATGAGAGATATGAATTATGGTAAATATTTAACTTTTTTTTAATTTTATCAAAATTTACATAATAATCTCTATTATCTGGGTTATCCTTACCTAAAATTTTAACTTCGCAATCTGACATAACCTTATGAATTTTCTCAGCCATTACT
>DXJM01000497.1 GCA_019057355.1 Promethearchaeota archaeon
TAGATAACATCTTTTATATATTTAAAGATTTTGGTATATTCAGAAAAAATCCAAGAAAAAAATGAGAAAATTTTCACGACAAAATTCAGAATCATGAAGATGAGTAATCTGGTGTAAGTTAAATATTTTTCATACAAAAATCTGTTTTTTGTAAAAATGATTCCAAAATGGCGTTATAAAAGGTAATTTCCATCAATATTTTTGATTGGGGTTATATTTAATGAGAAAATAAAAAAAGGATCAAATTCTGGAATGTCTATTAATGATTTTTTACAGGATATATGACATGAAGAAAATGATTATTTATTTAAAATTGTAATAGTTAAAGGAGAGAATGCACATAAATATAACTGAGATCTGAATCTTAATCTTATAATGAATTATCTTTATGAATTAGAAAGCATCATTCAATAAAATAAGATAAACGCTTTTTTAAATGATTTTTACTAAATAATAACTTAAAAAAAAGAATTTAAGGAAAATGGATTATTGCGTTAATAGTTAAATTAAGTGCTCCAAAGATAATAACAAGTAATATTATAACCAAAATTGAGATGACTACTGCTAAAATTGCCACGATGATTGCCATGCAAAATCCAATATCGTGACGTTTTGCTATGAAATAAAAGATTAATATCAATATTATTATCGTGATTAGCCAATGTATAAAGAATAAAGAACATAATAAGGTAATGACGAGTGCAGTAACAAATACTTGCCCAAAATCGGTATGTTTTGCTCCAACAATCCCTAACGCTATTTTAAGAAATATTGTTGTTATTAGCAAGTTAATCAAAAACCAAATGATAATGACTACCACGTAAAGAAGTGGATCTATTAGACTTGCGAATATCATTTTACCTTCCTCATTTCATCCTTAATTGTTTGGTTAAGGTCTAATCAAATAAATATGTAAGTTTGAGTGTTAATAAAAATAACTATTTTTAAAATACTAATAAAAATTTATATAGAATAGAAAAAAAAGAAAAAAGGGGGGATGTGAACATTTCTAAGTGCTAATCCTTTTTTTTTTTTGCAAAACGGATAAGATAAAAAGTACCCAGAGAAATTCCAACGATAAATAAAATTCCGATGATCGCGATTAAGAATTCATTTTCAAGAAATCCCAAGAGTGGTGTGATAATGTGTTCAGGTTCTTCCACTCCCCAATCTATTAGTGTCCTTTCAAGACCATCAGGATCAGAAGACATTATAATCCCGAACATCCCTAATGCTACGAATACCAATAAAACACAAGTGACCACGAAAATCGTGATAATGGGCATTTTATATTGTTTTAAGGACTCCATTTTTTAAGTCACCCCTAAGAAATTTTCGGTTAGTATTAAGCTTGGTTTAGTCTTATAGATGAAAAATACGATTAAAGCTGAGATTATTGCTTCACCAATTCCTATTAATACGTGCCAAAAGATCATTGCAGGTATGGCGAACTCAATTGCAATTGGCCCCCAAACAGAAATTTGTAATCCGCACATGGCAGAAGCCAATACGATAGCTATGTAGGCTCCTATTGCCGTTGCTAAAGAAACCTTATATTCTTTTTTCAAGGATGTTTTATTTAATAACTTAATAAATCCTTTAACAATTAAAAGACCTATTATTCCTCCAATAATTCCCATATTAAAAGCATTTGCACCTAAAGCTGTAAACCCTCCATCACCAAAAAAGCTTTGAACAATTAAAACAAGAAATATAACAATGACAGATGCCCAAGGACCAAGAATGACAGCAACAAGCGTTCCTCCAACTAAATGCCCGGAGGTTCCTCCAGGAACGGGATAATTGACAAACTGGAAAGCAAAAATAACAGCAGCAATAACCCCTATATAAGGGATGAGCTTGTCAGACTCTTCTTTAGCAAAGAATTTACTATTACTAATCCTATAGAATCCCATAACCATTATGGCGATAGTAGCTATCCATAAAAAAAGAAGGATTATAGGATTCACTAAACCGTCTGGTAAATGCATGATAAATTTTAACCTTTTTTTATGTTATTTGAGTATGAAAATAATCTAATTAAGTATGATTAATGAGTAGTTACCATTTAAATCTTTAGTTTATAATTCATATGATTTTTTTATAAGAGCTTGATACATTTTTTACGAGAAATTTCACCAATCCTAATAATTAAAAAGGATAACCTATTTAACCTTTAATTATTTTATAGGGTACCATTATATATGTGAGAGAATTTTAAGCGTGGAAACGACTCTACCATTTAGACACGAAGAAGAAAAGTGTTATTTAAAAAACAATCATCCGATAACGAATTTTACAATTCCTTTCATACTTGTCTTGCCTTTTCTCATTTTAAATGACATTTATTTGATTTACACAATTATAATAATAACCTTAATGATTGGGCTTTCATGTAAAATTAACATTTTAAGAGTTTTATCAAGAATTAAGTCAATAATACTTTTTGTCATCCTCATGACAATATTCATTCCTTTCTACGTCGGACCTTCTGTTGCATTTCAATTAGGGGTATTTACTTTATATCAAGAAGGAATATATTTTGCGTTTTTACTTTTTTCTAGAATGTTTGGTTCGATATTTGTATTTTTAACTTTTTTTTCATCGTTAACCTATTCTGAATTTATAGAGATTCTTACAAAATTGAGACTTCCTTCGATGTTTATAGGAAGTTTTATCATCATGCTTCATTACATTCCAATCTTAGCCTATTCAAATAGAAAAATTCTTATCGCCCAAGAATTAAGGGGAAAGAAAATTACAACCTATAGGGAAAAGTTCAAAGCGCATGCTTACATAATGGGGAAAAGCATCGTAGAGAACATTGAACGTGGTGAAAAATTATATGAAAGCTTGAAAATGAGGGGTTTTTCTGGTAAGATAACACTTGCTACACGAAGAATTAAATTTATCGATGTTATTATCGTGGTTTTAATAATTTTAATGATGATGTTTTTAGTAATTATTGATTTAGAAGCAATATTTAATGGAGTTGTTGGACTATTTTGGCAATAGAAGTAGAAAAACTCAATTTTAAATATAATGGAAAGGACAATATGGATTTCAGTATCACCGATCTATCATTTAAAACAGAGGAAAATTCCATTTATGCTTTAACGGGTAATAATGGTGCAGGTAAGACCACCATACTCCGTTTATTAGTGGGATTATTGAAACCTTTATCAGGTAATATAAAGATTTATGGAGAAGATCTCACGAGGAATAAACATCATTTGTGGAGAATCAGGCAAAAAATTGGATTCTTATTTCAAAATCCTGATGATCAATTATTCGCTCCAACCATACAAGAGGATGTCGGATTTGCAGCAAGAAATCTAAAGCTTGATGAAGGAGAGGTTCAGAAAAGAGTTGAATGGGCACTTAAAGCGGTAAATTTATTGGAATATAAATCTCAATCACCTTTTAATCTTTCTTGGGGCCAGAAAAAAAGAGCGGCATTAGCAGGTTTGTTAGTAATGAAGCCTAAATTATTGATATTGGATGAACCCTTTGCAAATCTTGATTTCATATCAATTTACAATCATTTAAAAATTATAGAGGAACTACGTAAAACTGAGAAAATGACCATCCTTTTCACTTCACACAATCTATTCTTTGTAGAAAATTGGGCTACTAAGGTTCTAGTAATTGATAGGGGTCGTGGTATTTTTGAAGGAGCTCCTTCAGAAGGTTTAATAAAATCTGAAGTAAGAAAATTATTAGGATCATATGAGGAGATTAAGGAATTAATAGATCAAAATAAATAAATTCGTACCTACCAAATAATTTGCTTGTATTGACATTTATTGCAGGTTATTTCTTCTCCCTTCTTTGGCAAGTAGGGTAATACCACGCCACAAGATTTACATTCGAGGATCAGGATCAATTTATTAGATGTAGGAGTGCCTTCACGCATGATCAAGAAACTAAATTCTCTAAAAATTAAGGTAGAAAGAGAAACTAAATAATCTTGATTTTTACACATTAATAAAAATTCAATTTTTCCTGAAATGATCTGTCCGATTAAGAGCACGTCATGTTGATGTGTGGTTTCAATCCTAGCTTTATTCCAGCACTTGCCATAATACCATATCACGTTATTTTTAATATCTCTGGTAATATACTGAAATTTTAGGTGTTTTAGTTTTGTTTCCATTTTTTCCAGGTAATCATTCAAATCTTTCGCACGTTTTGTTGGCGCCCCTATGCTTATCATTGTTTTCTTAAAATCTTTGTCTTGATAAATTTCAGGTATTTTAGAACTGGGGATAATTAAACCCTCGATAACTAATTCAGGAATGTATATTTCAATTGGATTTGCATTAATTACTCTTACTAAATCCTTATTGTTGATAAATGTGAGAATACTGCGAATCTCGCCCGTTTTATCAACCATTAACGGAATCAGGTAGAGATTTATTTGCTTGCTCGAGTTACCTTCTATTTGGTCTAGCTTGATCTTAACTTCTATCTCTTCTTTTTCTATTATCTCGGTTTCAAGTGTCGGTGGTGTATGGCGATATAGTTCCATGAATATGGGGAGCATTATTTTAATTTTACCTTCATTTATAGATGCCTTGCTGGAATTAATAATCATCACGGAATAACGATAATACCTGCCAACAGGTCTTAATTCATATTTAATTTGTATTTTATCTTCTTGTTCATCAGTTCCAAATTTATAATCTTTTTCTTTTTTTACTTTTTCAAGATAATCTTCTTTATCTTTAAAAAGAACTAGCTGTTGAATTTTGTAGGGATTATCCTTCATGATTAAACTTATTCGAGATGCTTTGGTTTTTTTGTTATTAGATCAAAACATGTATAATTTTTAATTATTTATGGTGGAATTTATGAATTTCGTTGCATTATTTTTTTTAATTCAAATTATACTAATACATCATATTATATTACCCA
>DXJM01000498.1 GCA_019057355.1 Promethearchaeota archaeon
AAAAATGAATAATCTCGAGATCATTATAGAAAAATTCAAGAAACTATAAAGATGTTTTTAGGAGATATAATCAAGTATTTTCCAAATTGCCTTTAGCGGCTGTTACTTGGAATAAGATTTTTTGTGTACATGGTGATATTCCTGAAGGACTAGATGACATTGAGGAGATCAATTTTTTACCTAAAGATCAAGAAAAGATTGATGATCCAATTATTACCCAATTAGTTTGGAACGATCCAAGAGAAAAGTCTTCGCATTTTAAGAATAGTAATAGAGGTTCTGGAATTAAGACTTTTGGAAAGAAAGCTTTTGAGACATTCATGGAGGAAAATGATTTAAATCTCATAATAAGAGCACATAAGAGGTTTAAAAATGGTTTTAAAAAATTTTTCAACGACATATTAATTAGCATTTTTTCCTCGCAGTCTTATTCAAAAAGAGGATCTGCCACCGTTGCATTTATTAATGAGAATGGGAATGTTGAGCTCATTCCCATATAAATATTAAGAATCAAATTTTAGGAGATTGTTTATATTGTTATAAAAAACATTTTTCAAGGATTCGTTATCTAAATTTAGGCAAATAATTTTATGAATTTCAATATCAGGAGGATTAGCGGCAGGGGAATCTGATCCATATATTACTCTATGGGAACCCATCGCTTTTATGAGCGACAGGATACCATAAGGTATGGAAGTTGATGTTTCAAAATAAACATTTTTCATTTTCGAGAAATATCGAATGCAATTAATGCAATATTCCATGGAATATGCTGCATGACCTATAATAATGTTCAAATTTTTATACTTTTTGGCTAATGCATAATAATCTTTTGCTCTAACAGGCTTTTGAAAAAAAAACCTGAACCAGAATGAACAAATAATGGTATATCATATTCTATGCAAAATTCAGCTAAGTAAAAGAAGTCTCCCGGAACATCAAGGGAATCCAGGCACCACTGAGTCTTAACTCCTTTAAAATGATATACTTTAAAATAATGCTCTAATAATTTCCAATCTTCTTCCTTTGCTATTTTTGGATTGAACCAAAAAAATCCAAAAACCCTACTTGAATTATCAGAAATAATTTTTCTCAGTTCTTCATGATCATATTATTCGGTTCTCAAAAAATTTTTTAATAATTCACTTTCCTCAATATTTTCATTAAATTTTAGAATGGTATCAAGATTGGCTTCTTGATATAAGGTAGTTACACATGCTTTATCGATACCATATCTATCTATAAAACTGATAAGAGTCTCATTCCTTGGTTTAAAACGACCAATATGATGCATGTGAGCATCAAATATTTTAAATTCACCAACCATCCTCGTCATGTATAGCAATAGTTAAATATTTGATATGAATTTTTGTTTAGATTTAGTAAAGCTCATATTGTAAGAAAATAAATTCTTTTAGGTCTGAAAAATAAAAAGTAAAAAGATATAATAAAAAAAGGAATAGAATGATAGTCATGAAGTTTTTTTATTTAAAATTCTAATTTGTATTAGAATTCTTTCATGACGATATTTTCTTCTGAAAATCCTTCTTCTATCAGTAATTTCTTTAATTTAAAACGATGATCTCCCATCAATTCAACTTCATTATTTCGAATAGTTCCCCCAGAAGCAACTTTTTTTTTTTGCTTTTTTTAGAAAATCTTGCAAATTTGTACCAGAAGCACCCTCAAATGAAATAACTGTTACAGTTTTCCCCCATTTTCGCTTATCAAGATATATAATTATTTGAAGTTCATCGAGAAAAAGACCATCGCACAGGCACATATCCTTTCCCATGCCACATTTTGGACAGATATCGTTTTCGTTAATTGGCTCTAATCCCATATTTTTTAATTATAAATAAATTTAACTTTTCAAATCATAATAAATAACTTTCTCATAAAAATCTTAGGAAAAACTTGGTTAAAATAAAAATAAAAAATTAAAAAAACAATAGAATATAGATTCATTTTTGCGCTAAATATTCATTCATTTCCACGAAAGAACTCGTCCTTATCAAGGCAGCTTTAAGGAATTGGAATCCTATATCATAGGTGCTTCCATCACCCCCTATATGAATTACATAAGGGATCTCCTTCTTGTATAGTCCTTTAGATTTGAGAATCTTTTTCGTGGTAGAAATCGCGTCTGCAATTGTTGCTCCTGATTCGAATAGATGGTGCACCCATGGGACCCTCCATGAAGTTACAAAATCCTTAGATGTTGATACTTCCGAACAACTCGTATTGTTCACATAAATAATATTGTTGCCTGCTACCGCTGTAGCTGCTGTCGCCATTTGATTCAATACCATTCCTGCTCCACAACCGGGACATAATCCGTGACCGGGGAATAAATGTTGCTGAGGTTCAAGTGATTTTCGATCAACTTTATAGAAATCTATTGGCTTTTCGGCTCCAAACTTTTCCATTAGATTTCTCAGCTTACTATTGCGTTGTTCTGCATAAAAAATTATCTCATCAATGCTTTTTTCTAAGAATTTTGGTTTGAATAGGTGCCTAAATCTACCCATTGAATTGAGATACTCGACAAATTTATCTTTCTCGATGTCAAGACCTCGATAATAGCTAAAAATAGGCATTCCATCTTCTACCCTTACCGTATAAAGTGGCCAATAACCGCAATCAGTCGCTAATTTAGATATCTTTAATGCATCTTTAGCATCATGTCGCCACCCTCTCATGCAGTCGGAATATGCCTGAATAAATGCTGAACCATTTGATTTCAAAGCATCGGCAATTTTGCCCATGAAATCAGCAGGATAGGCCGGATTTGTTGTTGCTAAAAATAATTTTTGAGTCCCGTAAAACGCAAAAGGAGTGACGAGATCTTGCTTGACCCCTATTTTACCGGGTATTTTTTCACCAGCAGGTCCCGTTGTGGTATTGGCATAAGGTGGAGTTCCCCCAGATTCCTGAATTCCCGTATTCATAAATGCTTCATTATCATAATTTAGATATAGGACGTTACTTTTCTCTTTTCTTTTAAGAATGTCTTCAAAATTAATTACATTTCTCTCTGGTTTGCTCATTTTTTACAACTCCACCTCGTGTAATTTATTTGCTGACTCTCTTGCTCCAAGATACGTATAAAGTTGACCTTTCATGTCCATGACGTGTTTCATTTTCTTCTTGGCAATATCTAATTCATCTCTTGTTACGTCCCTGCCCCCTAATCCTACTATAAAACATCTAAATAATGTTCCTAAAGGATAAAGTGCCGTAGCGGTGGACATGGCGAATGGAGGTAAAAGGTTGTTGAGGGAATCCGATTTTTCTAAAATAATTAATTTTTCAATATCATTTTCTTGGACAATTTGTTGCAACTCATCATATGGAAAGGGTCGATAGGTTCGAATTTTGATGAGACCCACGTCCTTATTTTTTGTCATCCAACTTATAATATTGCCACACATCGATCCCATCGTGATAAAAGCTGTTTTCGAAGAATTTTCGAGGTTGTAGGTTTCAATGGTATTGTATTCCCTTCCTGTCGCGTCTTTAAAGCGTTTAAACGCGTCATCAATAATTCCTAAGACCGGTTTTTTTGCAACGTCGAGACCTAATCGCCCTTCCGTAAAGAAATCTGGAGTTACTATTCCGCCCCATGTTCCAGGATATTCAGGATCAATTGTCGGTCTCATCTTCTTTGGAGTTAATTTGCGCACTGTCTCGTCGGGGATTAATGTGAGTTGTTGGACAGAATGTGAGATGATGAATCCATCATGTACAAACATGGTTGGAAATAATGAATCTTCTGAGATCATTACAGATAAAATAGCAGCATCATACGTTTCCTGCACGTTCTCGGAAACGATGCAGTTCCATCCAAAATCGATCAAAACGTATTCCCAAGAATTCCATATTGATAAATTGGGAGCATTAAAGGCTCGTGCAGATATCATCATGGTTAATGGGAGGCGCCAGCCTACTGCCATTGGCAATGCTTCAGCCATAAGGAGATACCCTTGAGA
This sequence comes from Promethearchaeota archaeon, assembly GCA_019057355.1. Taxonomy (GTDB): domain Archaea; phylum Asgardarchaeota; class Lokiarchaeia; order Sigyniarchaeales; family SOKP01; genus FT1-020. The sequence goes on from DXJM01000498.1 coordinate 3,993, forward strand.
GGCAGTTGCTGTAAAAGTTCGAGCACCAGAAGCGCATGCTGCAGTAGCATAACTCATCGCAGCAAGTTCTGATTCTACATTTACAAATGCCGCCTTGAGCCTTCCTTGATATACAACATCGGATAGTCCTTCAACGGATTGAGTTTGAGGAGTGATCGGAAAAGCACATATCACGTCCGGATCCGTTTGGGTAATTCCCCCGGCGACTGCATAATTTCCAATCATGGCAGTTTTAATAGGTTTTTTTATTTCCTTGAAAAATAATTTCATAGGTTCAATACTCATAATTATTCACCTCACGCTTCAGGCACGGCACATGAACCCGGCCCTTGTTTTGGTTCTTTATGTATTGCATTAACAGGACAAATTTCTATACAGTTCTGACAAGATTTGCAAAAGAACGTGTTAATACCTTTCATGTGGAATTTACCATCCTCCCCTTTTTCGGTTATTATAGCGAAATCTGGACATATAAACCAACATTGTGCACAATCCGTGCATTTTTCTTCGTCCCACACGATATTCCATTCGCCCCACGAACCCGTATTGACTTGATCGCTTCCAACCCTCATTATTTTATTGTCACAATACCACACTCCTGCAGGATCCAGCTCTTTATATCCAGGTAAACTTAAGCTCACTTGCTGCCAAGGAACCTTAGTGTCAGTTTTAAAATCAATCTCCACGCCTCCAGGATTCTCGTACAAACACGTCTCTTCAAAAGCTCTTTTAATTGCTTTCACATTTTTTCCGGCTATTTCCCCCTTGAAGCGAGTCATTATGGCATCAGCAAGTTGATCTATAGTAAATAAATGGGATACTCTTATTAAAGCACCAAGGATAACAGTATTTGTGATATTTCTTCCCAAGACTTCCATTGCAATGTTTGTAGCATCGATCGTAGCAATATTTAAGTTTTTATTCGCAATAGTCATGCCAACTTCATTTTGATTCATCGTGGTGTTTACAATCAACCACCCTCCATCGGGCATCCCTGCAGTCACGTCAACCTCAGATAATAAGGAATCATCAAGCACGCTTACAAAATGGGGGACATAGACTTGTTCATTACTGCGCACCAAGTCATAGTTAGCACTTAACCGAACATAACTTTCTGTAGGTGATCCCATTCGTTCAGCACCAAATTTTGGTTGGCAAACACCATAGCCATCAAAACTTTCAACACATAAATTGCTTGCTGTCACGCCTCCTTGGCCCCCTCTGGCGTGGAACCTCAAATTTAAGCAATGATCTTTCAATATCTCTTTTACTTGTTTTTCTGTTAGCATTTTTTATCATTAAATCGAATTATGATTGAAAAAAGTTTATCTTATGTCATAAATGATAGTAAAAAATTTAAGTTTTATAGTTCAAATTTATACAAATTTAAAAAAAAAAAAGCAAAATGAACAAAAATCACATAAAAAAATTCACGTATTTAAAAATGTTCATTTAAATTCATTAAAAAAAGAAGAAATTACATAAATTTTTAACTCAAATTATAGTTTTATTATTATCCAATATTTTAAGGTCTAAACGTGGTTAATTTTTATGAGTAGTGCTGTACAGAAACTTATGGTCTTGAGTTTATTTCATGTGTATTAAAATCTTGTAATACTAGATTAGGTGGAGATTGAAATATTATTTTACCATAAAAAATGTCTTTAAAAGCGTTCTAGAAAATTTTAATAAGATAACAAATTTTTCCCCATAATGACAACGAGAGAAAGAGATATCTTAGATACAAAAGATTTGACATTCATAAATAATATAGAATCAATGGCAGTCATAGGAGCCTCAAAAGCGCGTGATTTCTTTTTTTTAAGGAGCCACCAAGAAAATTTTAAAGGAGAGATATATGCTATTCATCCTACAGTGAAAGAAATTCCAGATTTTGATGACGGTACTCAAGGAAAGATCTATCCTTGTCTCAAAGAGATACCCGCACAGATTGATTTTGTTTTTATTGCAGTTCCCCCTTCTCAAATTTTAAGGGTTATGAAGGATTGTGTGGAAAAGGGTGTAAAGTTAGCCAGTATTTTTACAGCAGAGTTTTCTGATTCTGGCACCGAAGAGGGAAAAGCCCTTGAAAGGGATTTGTTAAAAGTGGCACAAAATAAAGTGCGAATACTCGGTCCCAATGGTATGGGCTTGTTTTACCCGAAGTTAGGAATTGCTTGGAGGCCAAAATTTCCCACCACTCCTGGAAATGTTGCGTTTATATCTCAATCGGGAGGGATATGTAATCTAGCCATTTACATGTCAACTCAATTAGGTTTATACTTTTCAAAAGTATTTTCATTTGGAAATGGAGCTGATATCGATTTTGTTGATATATTATTCTACTTGACTAATGACCCCGAAACGGATATTATAATGTGTTATTTAGAAGGCATTAAAAAAAATAGAGGAAAGAGCTTAAGGAAAGTACTGGCGCAAAATAATAAACCTATTATAATGGTAAAAGGGGGAAGTTCTAAATCAGGTTCAATCGCGGCTCAGACACATACTGCGGCAATTACAGGAGAGTATCGAGTCTGGAAAGCCATTTTTAAACAACATGACGTGATAGAAGTAGAATCAATAGAACAAATGCTGAATGCAGCAAAATTAATCAATTTTTATGGACTATTCAATTTAAAAAGCGTCGCAGTTTTTAGTATCAGTGGTGGATATGGTGTAATTCTTGTAGACTTGCTTGAAAAGCACGGGATCGGCGTCCCACCTTTTAGTCCTAACATTCAAAATGAGATTGATTCAAAATTCTTTACTCTTGGGACAAGCTCAAAAAATCCCATAGATGTTTCTGCCCAAATTTTCGCAAGTCAAAGTATATATGAAATAATGGATTTAGCTCTTTCCGATGAAAACATCGATGGTTTAATCATAGACATTCCTTCATGGTATTTTTCTCAAGATTTCCATATTATTAAGAATAAGAGTTTTAAAAGGCACATGATTAATGCATTCACTTTGGGGAAGAAACATCATAAAGTATTAATTCCAATCATTCAAAGAGTAAATTGCCCTGAAGACCGGGAACGCATAAATAACATGTTAACGGAAAGAAAAATACCTGTATTTGCCGATCCTTTAGAATTCATTTCATTACTTCAAAAAATTTCGAGATATACTCAAAAAGTACAAGCTCGTAAATAAATTAAAATGGAGAAAGAACATTATCTTTTGTGGGAGACTGAATTACTTAACAGGTCTGTTTGTATATTGTTTATCGATTCCATGAATCTTATAAAAGTATGAGAGGTAATTTCATTTTTCTTCCAAAAAATAATCATATGAGAAAAAAGGAGTGAAGATAAAATAGAGAGATTTGAAATCGCTAGTGTAAGACCGCCCACAGAAAACTTTAGCTTGGCAATCAACACTCATTTCTATTGTCCTCACGGAAAGTGCGCATTTTGTCCAAGCAAGTTATTTGACTCAACTCCTAAATTTCAAAGAAGGACTTTAGACGAGATCATTAAAGATATTGACAATGCTGCATTATTAGACCAAATGCTCTTTAAATCTAATGAAATCAATGATATTTCAATTATGAGGGCTATCTCAAGGTTTCCATCGTTAAGCGATTGCATACTTCACCTTGGATATTGGCATGCTTATTCTAATGCATCAACCGCATTTTTAGGGGGAGCAAATCCCCTTTTATACAGGAAAGAGTTCTTAAAAACCGTGATGACCCATTTGAAAAAAAAGTTTCCTTCGATAAACCGCATAACAAGCTATGGAAGGACTCGGACTGCTGCTAAAAAAGGTTCTTCTTTTTTTAAGGTTCTCCATGAGGCAGGGCTTGATCGAATTCACGTTGGTCTCGAGTCGGGATCTAATAACGTTTTAAAATTCATGAATAAAGGTACCACAAGCGAGTTTCACGTTACTGGGGGAAAAAATATAAAGGATGGCGAGATATCGTTATGCACTTACATCATGCCTGGACTTGGCGGAAAAAAATGGACAGAAGAGCATGCAATAGAAACAGCAAGAGTAATAAATGAAATAGAACCTAAATATGTAAGATTAAGGACATTAGAAATATTTCCAGCAACCCCGCTTTACTTGAAATTAAAATCAGGAGAATTTCATGAATTAACGGAGGAAGAAGTGATAAAAGAGGAAAGACTTTTAGTCGAGCATATCGAATGTAATACGACCATAACAAGCGATTCTGCTGCAAATTTATTATTAGAGATTTGGGGAGATTTACCCAAAGATAAGGATAAAATTCTAAATGCTATTGATAACTATTTAGACCTGAGTCCTAAAGAAAAAATAGAATTTAGTTTAAAAAGACGTTTAGAAGCATATGAGAGCCAATATGGTTCTCTATCGGAAGAGATACAAAAAAAAATAAAGAGACTGGCAAATAGTCTAAAAGATGATAAGAAATATTATGATAGAATGAAAAAAATAGTAAAATTTATCCGGAAAAGACTTATTCCTTGAAATTATTTTTTATTCTTTGACCTGGAGTTTTTTATATAATGTCCTATTCATGAAGATATAGAGGGCACCTAACAAGATAAAAAAAGTGGTCAATCCAATAATCGCAATTATTAATCCTAAGAGTCCTATTTTAGTGATATCAAAAAAAGGGTAAATATAGATATTGAAAAACCCTCCTAGAAATAATGAATAAATAAGATACCCGATTGGATAAATCATCCAATACCATTCATAAGACCACTTATATTCAGAATTACTTCCTGTCACTATCCATTCAATAATCATTGCAATAGGAATTAAATAGTGAACCATTAGATTAGTAAATATTTGTATCCCTGTAGGAATATACAAGGGAGCCAATAAGATGACGAATATGACAAAAGTAACGCTGATGTAAAGAGTTATGGCACCATGTACGGAAGGATGTAATATTTTCGGTTTCAGATCCTTTTTATATAAAATTATATTCAACGTGAACCAGAGAGCAACAAATAAATTTGATTGAAATGTAAAGGAACTAAATAGCATAAACGAATATGGCGATAATGACGATAAATTCGTATATATCATCATTATCAATGGTATCCATGCTAAAATACACCAGATGATCCGATACATTAAAATATACTTTTGATCTATATTTTTAATCCTAAGAGTCATGATAATAAACCTCTTTATACTCAATAAAGGAAAAGGAAAAAAAAATATTATTTTATAGTAATAGTTTGAATGCTTCACATAAAAATATATTCTCCATTAAAACAGTTTCTTATGGGATTGGGTTTTTTTTATGGTCAATTCACACCATTAATACAAGGAAGAATTATTATGGAGGAAAAAAAGAAGGAAGGAAAAAAAAAGCAATATTCTGTAAAAGATATAGCGAAAGCAATGGTCGCAAACATGAAACCAAACATGGAAGACCCGGACTTTCTCGATCAAAAAGAAAGAATAATGCACGAAGTTGTTAAGAATATAATAAGAAGACGTGAAGAATATGATTTAAATCAGAGTTAAGTTTCAAAATTTCTTTACTTTAAGCCTTACAAGCTCTTTTCAAAAATAGGATTTGTAAATATCTTGACATGCATTGAAAAATTAAGGTTGATTTTTGTCGATTATTGATTGTTTAATTATTTTTGAAAAAAAAAGTTTTATTTCTGAATTGAGTGAATTTTAGAATTAAAATAATGAATCAAAAATTAAAAATCTTTGAGCTAAGGACGACAAAATCCACATCTATGCCAACTCGAAATTTGTCGGAAAAAAAAGAATGTTCAAGAATGAACAATTACACCAATTTTCCTATCGAAAATGGACAAAAAGACGTTTTTTATGCAAAGGAAATCAATTCATCTCTTCCGACAT
>DXJM01000499.1 GCA_019057355.1 Promethearchaeota archaeon
AGAAAATTTAAATAAAAATATAAAATTGAAGGCTTATTAATTACATAATAATATTGAAAAAAGAGAATAATTTGGTGAAAAATAATGTCTCCTACTGGTATTTTCCTATATGAAATTGATAAATCCTTTGGACCAAACATAATCGCTGAATATTATCTAAAAGATATAAAGGTTCCACAAGATGTATTGAAAGGTTTTATAGAAAAACATGTAGAAAAGGAATTGGTTGATGCTACTATTAAAAAAGATGATTTAAGATATTATTCCAGTAAAATCAATGCTCAATCAATAGAAAAAGAAAACCTTTACTTGGGTTTTATTCTCAGCGAGAATGAAGATTTACTCTCACTGAAAAGTGTTTTCGAGAATTCTGAGGTAAAAATTATTCAAAATTACTCAGATAATCGAAAAAATTTGACATTTCTACTCAAAGATATAATAAATTCCATCTTGAGCCTTTTAGAGAAATTAAAAGAACCAAAATTAATCATAGACACGATCAATGAAAAAACAAAAAAAATGTTGGATGAAGGGAGACTAAAAGATGCCCGGGAATTGATTGAACTAGGCGAGAAAATACCATTAAAATTAGCTCAAGAAATAAAACTTGCAGATCAATTTTTTAAACAAGGAGATTACAAAAAAGCAAAAAAGAATTTTGAAAAAAGTGCAGAGTTAGCAGCCCTTATCCAAGAGACTGAAATAGTATCATTTCTGTTAAATAAAGGGGAGAAAATTGGGAACTTTCCAGAGTTGTTAAAAGAACGTGACAATTATCTAAAAGATATCAAAAAATCTTTTTCAGAATTGTCCGTTTCTGGTCAACTAAAAAAGTTCTACGAAGAGCTTTTACCAATTATTGAAAGAATTGTTTATATCTCAAATCTAGTTGGGGATGAAAGCATAACGGACATATTTACACGGTTGAGAGACAATACTAAAGAAGCCTTCACGCTTGCAAGCAAATTACATGAAGTACATGAGAATCTGAAACTTCTTAGTACAAAAATTTAAACTAAGCAAGAAAAAAAGAAATAGATCAAGTGTTTGTATTAGGTATTATTGATTTTCTCCAACCACGGGAGGAACATAGTTTCCAATATCTTTAAATATGATTTTTGCTATTTCCCATCCTTCCTTTGATGGATTTTCTAATGCACTTGCTATTAATGATTCTCCGGTTTCATTATTAAGCTCCACTTTATGGATCTCGGGATTTTCATTCAATATTAACTCGAATTTCGTACCACCACTCCCTTCAGGTACTATTAAAATTCCTTTGTCTATGGCTTTCTCCATCATGGCATCTTTTAATCTTTTTGCAGCATAATACCCCGCAACACCCGCACTTCTATCGAATGTTTTACAGGAAGGAATTACCATGCCCCACCTAATTTTTTCAAATTCAACCAAAGCTTCCAATGTTTGTTGACGTTTCCCAATTTTAAATTTGTAGTCCATTTCATGTTTGAATTTTTTTCCTTTATCTTCCCCAATTTTTATAATACATTTCAAAGCTGCCCCCGCTACACTTTGAGGGTTTACATTTATTACATACTCTTCTTCATTGAGAATATCTTCAATTGTAGCTCTTGGTTTTGAGAAATCGATCTTCTCCTCAACTTCTTCAGGAGGTTTAGCAGTAGCAACAATTTCAACACCTGCTTGTAACAATTCTTCTACAGTCATTTCCTCCATTACAATCATTTCTATAAACCGTTTACATAGTTTTATTGAATTTCGTGGATTTCCCATTGTTTTTTCATAAATTATTTCTATTAATTTCTCATTTAAGGGAAACAGGGGATATAGTGGAGGACTTAGATTATTATCATCCCAAAAAACTTCCATTGTTTTTGAAAAGAATATTTTCAAGTCATTTAAGCTAAATGGTTTTAATTCTTCTTCAGGTTCCATTCTGCTTCTTAAAGGGTCATCTGCAATCTCAAGAATTCTCGGCCAAATTTCTTTCAAAACCGCCACTATTATTACTAATCCTTTTACTTCATTGTATAACCTTTTTAAGATTTCTAGAAATTTACGTTCCGCACTTTCACCGTGCATTCGATATGGAGATTCAAGTTCATCAAAATAAAAGATAAGAACGCGATCTATCTTCTCGGTAATGATTTTAATCATCGCAAGGCAAATATCATCCTCTTCAATCACTGAATTAATTCCAAGATCGCTCAATTCTTCAGGTTCTAATTCTTCACCTAAAAGCCATCTTTCTGCCAATGCTTTTTTATTTTTATCCATTTGAAATGTGACTAAGGCTTTTACACAATCTGCAAACACTCCTGGGAATTCTCTTATTCCCATTTGAATAACCTCTTCAATTTTAGGTTTTTGAAAAATTCCTTTTTTTGCTAATTTTTCTTTCCATTCTTCAACCAAATTTTTTGAAACAACATCTAAGATCTCGGGACCCACGTCCTCTATAAGACACGTATAGACATGCAATAAAACCCGAATACTTGCAGGTGGACTTGGTACATAAATGATTGTCCAATTCACAGGTTCCATTTGCCCTACTTCTATTTCTTCAGATTGTTCGAGTTTTTTCTTATTTTCCTCTTCCTTATCCTTGAAAGAATGATACGCATGTGTTTTACCCGTCCCTGCGGATCCTAAAATGGGGATTAGACGTGAGGATTTATCTTGGGATGTTTGCTTGACTAATCGGTATACTTCTCTATCAATAACGCTTCGAGGTCTTGAAATATCAACTTTATCCTTGATATCACCACGACTTACAAAATTGCTAAAAGGCATCATGGGTGATTCTCTTAGCACATCCAAATACATATTTTTATCATCATCCGAAAGTTCTGAATACAAGTTTTTCTCCTCTAAATTACTATTTTTAGAATAATTTTTCCTTGTTAAGAATAAATTTTACTGGTATTGAAGCTATTTTTCTAATCTTATAATTATAAATAATTTTCCCTAATATATAATTTACGTTGAATGATTATTTAAAAGACTCATATTTTCCATGCTTAATATCAAGATATAAGGGGAAATTTATGTTCGTATAAAGTAGCACATTATTTTAATAATGAATTACATGTCAACACCCTTCTCATCGATGAAACTAGTCAAGTATTTGACTATCTTGATTCACACTCTGTGAAATTGGAAACTTATGATGATCAAGAAGTAGTTAGTCGAAATTTTTACAATTATACTGAAGAAAACCATACAGTTATAGATGAACATCCTGTTTATAACCTATTTTTAGTATTTAATATATTTGATCATTGGATATATGAAATAGTCTCATCGTCAAAATTTAATTCAATAGAATTGACCAACTTATTATTTAATAAAATGCAAGAGGCTTCCAACATTTATTCTAAAACTCCACCATATCTCCATATCTCAATAGCAGATAAAGACTTTCATCTATGGATCTCACATAATAACGTGATATGCATGAATTTAAAAAATGAACTAAACTTTCAATGGTTAAGTCCAATCATAGAAGAGTTTATCGAAAAAGCTTCATTTGAGGGTAATTTAATTTCAAATTGTCCAAGAATTATTAATATAACTGAATTTTTTCGCGATGATCAAATAAACAACGATGTTTTCCCTATCGTTAAAAAAGTTATTTATGATGACCTATTATATTCTAAAATTCAAATTAAATATCCAGAACGCATCGAAAAGATTTTAGATCGACTGGTTTCTGAATTTTCTATAGAGAGAAGCATTATTCTTGGTTTCTTTTTTCAGAATAAAGGTCTCATTGATTATCTTAGAAAAATTGGGGATCAGGAGGATTTTAAAGAATTTATCGAATTAATTGGTTTCATAAATAGAAGAAAATTATTAGAATAATCAATTTAAAAAATTTATCAAAAAAGAGGTGAAAGACTTATATCAAAAACATTAAATGCTTGGAGAGAAATCTTTAAAGTTGGAAAAGTAAAAAAAAAATTGATGATCATTACTGAATGGTACAGAAGTAACATGCTTAGGGTCCTTGAAAAAGAAGGTTGGAAAGATTTTTTTGTAGTTCCCCGTTCAATTGATGAAGTCATGGACCATTTTTCTTATACCGACAATGAATTCATAATGGACATCATCAATGCTTTGCTAAGTGATAAAACAATGACTAAATTAAAAGATGGTAAATATCAAGTACTTAAGCCGCTGCAAGCAAATGGAGTAAATTTTCCAGATATTTTTACAAAATCTATTACCGATATAATGAGTGAATATGCAGATGCTGTTCCAAATCGTTTAAGAGGAGAATATATTGACTTTTCAGGAGCGATTAACCTATTTAATTGGGATGATGTGTTAATAAATTATGCTTATGAAGCCATCCGAAGAGCTGCATTCGCCTTTACTCCAGAGGTTCTAAATAAACCTGGATACTTCCTTGATGGAGGATGCGGCACGGGCGTAGGAACTTCTGCAATATGGTTATATTATTATAAAAAAGGGCACATTCACCCCCAAACAAAATTTAAAATATACGGAATTGATAACGATAAAAATTTCATAGAAATTGCTAAGAATGAATTTGATCGCATTGCTGCTAGTCATAATGTTATACAAAAAGATGAAATTCTCCAATACAAAGAGTACTTTCCGGAATTCAAAGTTGGAACTGTTAGCGACATACCTTTTGAAGAAGAATTCTTTGATTATGTTTACATGTCTCAAGTATTACATTGGACAGACGCTTCAAAGACAATCAAGGAAGCATATCGGGTCTTACGTCCTGGAGGGGTCTATTTTGGCACTAATACTATGGTTCCTCATACCAATCCATATCTAAGCCTGCATCTTCAAGTTATTGAAGGTGCCCAGGGATCCTTTACAAAAGAAAAAATGACAGATTGGTTAAAAGATGCTGGCTTTTCAAAAATCAAATTTACTACTCCAGTAACCATTTTTAGAGCTGAGAAAGTATAACAAATCAATATTTTTTTTTTCTTTAACTGATAAAATGTTAAGTTATTTGTATGCCACTTTTTAAGCTAGTTTAAATCCCACCTTCTAAATATATGGGTGTAGGCAATTAACAAGGAAAAGGGCCGATATTCACTTCTCCAAACTATACAAAAAATATGACATTTAATCCTTTAATTGTGGATTAATAATAGTTTTTCGTATAAAATTATTTGGACAAACATTTTTACAAATCCCCGGACAAATATCAGGAATGCATCGTGCTTCATCAATATAATACCTTAATTCTTTTTTAAGCTCACTGATGTCATTAATTTTCACATTAATAGTTTCAGCATTTATTGCGGGACATCCTAATCTTTCAATACATTCATTACATTTAATACAAGAATCAGAAATGGTATAATAGATCTCATTATACTTCATATTACTTTTTCTCGTTTCAAGTTTCAGCCTTCTCTTCTTCTCTAACGCGCATTCGTCTTTAATTACAATTATATTAACACCATCATTAGTAAGAGTCCTTGAAAAAATTCTTTCAAGTTTATCAAGGTTATAAGCTCCTGTTACTATCAAATTATTTAAATATAAACTCTCAAGAAAAGTAATAAAACTCAATCCTTTTGAGTCGATACGAGATTTTATTCCGAAATGCTTGATGTACTCCCGTGGAGTTGCAACGTGCTCTTGATGACCGGTCATTGCCGTCCAATCATTATTAAAAATGATAATAGTCATGTTAATGTTATTTTTTATAGCATTTAAAAGCGGTTGAATGCCTGAATGGAAAAAAGTACTGTCTCCTATAAAAGCAATGAGTTTTTGCTTTTTTGAATCTATTATTTGGGACATTCCATTGGCAATTCCTATTCCCGCACCCATGCAGATTACCCAATCAATCATTTCGTAAGGATATGCTTCTGCAAGTGTATAACAACCTATATCTCCCCCGTATATGAATTCAATACCCAATTCCTTAGCAAGATGATCTGTTACTTTTCTCAATTGATAAAAAACAGGGCGATATGGACAACCAGGACAGAAAGTAGGCTCTCTTATAGGGAGCTCAGGTACAATCTCCTTTAAAAAATCCTCTTTATTGTTTATATTCTCTAATAAATTCTTATTTTTAACATTTAAATGTTAGAAAAAAACTTAATAACATCTTCAGTACTTAATTCACCGGTTCGGGGCAAATAATCTTTACCATGGATTTTAAGTCCCACAATATCATCAAGATATTTATATA
>DXJM01000500.1 GCA_019057355.1 Promethearchaeota archaeon
TTGGGGCGTGGTTTGTTTTTCTGACGAGAGTAAAATTTACCCCCTATGAATCATTGCGTCCGCAATTTTTAGCTCTAAAAAATGTGCCATTACATGTTTTAGACTCTAAAATTTTTCCCCAAGGATTTTCCATCCCGAAATTTTATTTAGGGAAAAATATAATTCATACACCGACAATGAAAACTCATGGTCATACTGGATCTATGGGTGGGCATCTAAAAGAAACTCGAGGTAAGATGAAGGACGGAGGCATTACCTGCAGCATGAAAAATGCTTTTGGAGGGTTATTAACTAAAAGGAGACATTTTAGTCATCAATTTATGTCAGAGGTATTAGTCGATTTACTTATAATACAGAAACAGTTACATCCTAACATAATGGCTGTTGTAGACGGAACTGTATGCGGGGATGGAGCAGGACCACGGACAATGATCCCTCGAATTAAAAATTATCTCCTCGCAGGATATGACCAAGTTGCCGTTGATACAGTTGTAGCAAAAATGTTGGGATTTGAACCACTGAAATTACCCGCCATTCAATTAGCCCATGATGAAGGACTAGGGTGTGGTGATTTCGATCAGATCGAAATTATTGGGGAAGATGTCTCAAATATAAATTGGAACTTTAAAGTCAAGCGCAGTCTTGTAATCTGGGGTGATCAAATGGTAAGGAAAGGAGCTCTATCTTTTTTAAATCCACTCTTGCATAATAAAATCTTTTTTGCCTTACCCATTTTAGGATCATTAATATATCATGACATGTTATGGTATCCTATAATAGGAAAACAACGTGTAAAAGAGTATATAAATTCGGAATGGGGTGGCGTTTTTAAAAGTTATCCTGAAGGTAAAATAAAGGATTTAAATAAGTTTTCTTAATTGAAAATTTCTTCTATTGCTTTTCTATAATTAACAATACAAGTTCTTTTATTGATTTTAAAATGCACTAAAAATTCAATCGATCCTCCCTTTCCTATTAAAGGGGATGTTACTATTCCCTGACAAAAAATTTCATTTTGTTCGCACCAATTTATCAAGTCTATCAATATGCTTTTAAGGTGTTCTGGATCCTTAATTATTTTAAATTTGGAATTATTTTGATAATCCGTTTCAAAAAGGGGTTTTATTAAAGATATTATTTCGCCATTATCTTTCAGAAAATACCTTGTATTTGGCAAGAAGGACTTCAAGGACGCAAATGTAATATCGGTCGTTAATATATCAATTTTTTCTTCAAAATTAGTTAATTGTCGCACGTCAACTCCCAAGAGAGGTATGACTTTTTCTTTCATTTTCTCACAAATTAACGAGGGATGAAGGAGATCCTTTGCTGTATCGATTGCGTATACTTTTTGGGCACCATGTTTTAAAAGGCAATCAGTAAAACCCCCTATTGATGCCCCCATATCGATACAAGTCTTATTCATGATTGAAATTGAAAATTTTTTTATCGCATGTTCTAATTTAAGCCCCCCCCTCCCGACATAGGGGAATGGTTTTATTAATGTTAATAGAGATGAATTATTTATCTTCTTTCCAGGTTTGATTATTACCTTATCATTAACAAGAACAAAACCATTTCTTATCAACCATTGTGCTTTCATCCTACTATCGGTAAAACATCTTTCTACAAGCAGTATATCGATTCTCTCTTTCATGTAGTTGTTAGATCCATTATTTTTTTAAAGTTAATTATTCTAAACTATCTAAGGTCATCTGTTTTAATTTTTTAGATGTTTCCCCTAAAGATAATTCCCCTTCTACCATTTTAAGGACCAAATCTTTTAATATTTCAGGAGAATTATCATAATATTTAGGATAATTTTTAATATAATTTTTTAATTTGATTCTTTGTTTTTTTATATCAGTAAAAGTTTTAATAAAATTTTGTTTATCGACTTCAAGGCCCCCTCTCAATGCTAAAATTAAAGCTGAAATTTCATGCTTTGGAATTCTGTTTTCCTTGTTATAAACTCTCAATTTTGAGGTTTTAGATTCATCTATTAAAGTTACGAAAATATTATTAACTCCTTTAAAATAGTTGTATATATTACTGACTACCTCCAATGCTGTTTCTAAAACACCCATTCCAACTTTAAAAAAAATTGACATTTGAAAATCCTGACTTTCTTGAAGATAAAATATATATTTTTTTACTTTTTCAAATAAATTATCAATAGTATAGACTATATGGGAATTTAAGTAATAATTTTCCAAAAATATAACCATCCCTATGTTTTTTGTTCCAGGATCAATTGAAAAAATAATTTGTGAGTAATTTTCTTGATAACCAATTCGATAAGCTGCTAATAATCGTGTAACGTACTTTTCAAATGGTTCATTTTTATCATAAGAAAGTATTTTCACCACGTTTTCATTAGGATTTGTAAGTTTTTTAAACTCTTCTATTGTTGTAAGAATAATACATGGCATGTTTGGTATCTTGCTCCCGAAATTTAAAACTTTTGCCCTGATTCCTAATTGAATTAGTTCTTTATTTAATCTATAAAAGAACTTTGAATTTTCACTAAATAAGAAAACATTTAACTTATTTTGATTCAATTTACTAGTAATAATATAATTTCAATTAAAAGTTTTAATCTTGATATTTCCTCTAACAAGATTGAATGAAATATTTGATGAAAATTTTCCCATAGAAGGTATTTTTTCCGTTTATGGAGATTATGGGGTAGGAAAAACCACATTTTCACTACAAATACTGCTAAATACAATAAAATTAGGAAATCCTGTAATTTTTATATATACCAAAAAGAATATTCCTATAAAAAAGTTAAGCAACTTTATTGAAGATGATGCCACATGCGATTTAGAAAAAATTTTAAATAAATTACTAATAATTCAGATATCAAAATTTGAGGAGCTTCGAAAATTAACGCTTAATTTGGACTTTCTAATTTTAGAAATTCAGAAAAAAAATGATAAAATACCCCCTTTAATAATTATTGATTCAATTACCGATTTATACAGAATTACTTTAAACAGGGATAAAAAAGAAATAAATATCAGACTTAACTTTCAATTGAATCAAATTCTAGCAACTCTTCGCTATTTAAACCAGATGTATGGTATTGAAATCCTAATAGTAAATGATATTACAAGTATAAACCAGGATGATCAAAATTTTGAAATACAAAGTGGAGGTTTGGTAATGAATTATTGGATATCAAATTCTCTTAAAATATTGCGAACAGAAATATTTAACCAGAGAAGATTGGAATTGACGAAAAATAAGGAAACTTATGATACAAATATAACTTCTGATTTAACAAAAAGAGGTTTTGAGTGAAAATACTAAAGCATTGGTTAGAGGTCTAAGTAACCTTTTTGTATCATCACATTTAACATTGATTTTGATGACGATAGGACATTTACTTTAAAGGGGGGTTTTTCTAATATGTCCGACACGCTTTCTAAAAAAAATCTATTAATTATTTTACAATTTGGATTCAATTCTCGAATCTTTTTTATTATTAAAATTGATTGATTTACATCTGGAGTGACATTGATAATACACTCTATAGTCTCGATTTTTGCCCTTTTAAGAATAAGCTCATCTTTAGGATCCCCTATAATAATAGGTTTTCCTGTTAACATCATATCCTCAATGTATTCTTCTTCCTCTTCGATTAGTTGATAAGTTATTTCTGGAATTTCTTCAAGTCTTTTTATTAACCGGCTTGAAATGTGATTTGCTCCAATAATAAGAATATTTTTAATATTTTTACTTTTAATCATTTCAAATATTACTTTAGAAGCGAATTTTGATGTTGATATGATTTTTGTGTTGTAGGTAGATTTAATTAGTTCTCCGATATCATCCTCAAATATTCTATCAATAATTTTGCAGTTCTTGTTTATATCACGAATATGGGCGTTAACAACAAGATGAAGTTCTAAATCATCACTCATTATATAAACAGCTTTTGCTTTATCCACACCCGCATCATATAGTGCTTTAAAAGATAAAGCATTATCTACAACGACAGGCTCCTCTTGATTAATTAAATCCTGTACTAAGCTTTGATTTTTTTCAATAATAACTACTTTAATACCTTTCTTCTTGAAATATTCTTCAATCCGTTTTCCAATATGATTATACCCTATAATAACAACGTGATTTTCTGTTTTTTTTGAAATTTCTCTGGAGGTCATCGCAGGATTATATTTTCTGAATAATTCAACCGTTATACTCGAAAATAATAAACCAAATATTATAAATTCTGAATATATGGCATAAAATCTTCCATATTCAGTGTCCAATACGTTTAAATAAACCAAATATTTAAAACTATTAATAATGTCTGAAGTTATGAACAAAAAAGCCATATAGTTAAATATAAACCAAAAGAAAACGATAAAAAAAGCAAGTACATGTTGTTTGAATATAATTTTTATTTTTGTAAAGGTTTTTATACCTCTCATCATAATCCACTTCCTTTTTCCAGTAAAGACACTTATTTGAATGCTTTTATAATTTAATAATAATAATTATAGCAGTATCTCATGTTTAAATAAATAAGTGCCTTTTAATAAATCGATCTGGTAAACTATCGAAATATTTTATTGTTTAAAAAAATAATGCTATAAAGAAAGAGACGGGAACAATAAACTTATACAGGTTAGAAATTAGTGATTCGAAA
>DXJM01000501.1 GCA_019057355.1 Promethearchaeota archaeon
AGAAGGACATCCTTGGAGGTGCTATTCTTACTATTGACGGCAAAGTATTATATTCTTCTCTCCCAAGTAAAACTTTTTCTACCACCACGAGAGAATTCGAGGTTAGGGCAAAAAAAAAGTTGATTAGCGTACAAAAAATGTTTCTTGAGCTTGAAAACGAACAAAAAATTTGCTCGCAATACATGGAATTAAATGAAGTAAAATTTATTCTAATTCTTGTTTTTTCTAAGAATATTAAATTAGGGATGGGGAATTTACTTCTCAAAGAATTAACAAAAAAAATAAAAAAAATGTTTTAAAAAATGAGTTAGCAACATCCTAATGATATTTTAAAAAATATTATCAATATATCACACGATAAATTTTAACGAAAAAGATTCAAAGTTGCTTTTTAAAATCTTTTTCATCGTTTATAGGAGACTCTTGTTCTACGGGTAACTGTCCTTTATTCAATATTTAATGCTTTGAAAAAGTTCTTCAATGTTTCAAATGCTGGAAGAAAAATTAAAATTCCGTTAATATCCATCTCTTCAATATTCATTTTTGTATCGATCATTATCATCAAGTCAACATATTTTGCATTTTTAGCAATCAACGAATCCATTATTGCTCCTAAAGAGTCAAAAGCCATATTTGGTACACTTGGAACGAGTGTAGTTTCCATCAGATCAGCGAGAGCATTTGCATAGTGTCCTGATAGAATATTTCCTACTTCTGAAATTGTACTCAAAATAAGGTCATCCAAATCTGAAAGTTGTTTCATTTTCTGGACATGTTTAATATCCACACCCGCTAAATAACTAATAACATTTATAATAGACTCCCTTGTATAAATTTGTAAAATAGATAAATTTTGATTGCCTTCCACGTGTGAAATTATACCAAAAACCACAGTCTCTCTTCCTCCAAATTCATCTGAGAGTTTCCAAAACGGAATTAATTCGACTGATGTGAGTGATACATTAATTCTTCTGTTTAATAACTGAGAAAGAGCTGTAATAGCATTGCCCGATCCAATATTCCCGAGTTCCTTCAAGGAGTCGAGTTGGATTGGCGTTAGCTTGATATCCTCAATACCAATGTCATTTCCTATCTTATCTTTTTTAGCCATTTTTTTCACTTATTTTAATAGATCTTTTCATACTTTTCTTGATGAGTTTCTCTTAGAAGCACAGAAATCGTCTTGGTTTTAAATATAACGCTCCTTCCTTTATTTCCTCCTGTAAATTCACTCATTATATCGATATTAAATCTTTTTAACTCATTTTTAATCATCTG
This sequence comes from Promethearchaeota archaeon, assembly GCA_019057355.1. Lineage (GTDB taxonomy): Archaea > Asgardarchaeota > Lokiarchaeia > Sigyniarchaeales > SOKP01 > FT1-020. The sequence goes on from DXJM01000501.1 coordinate 1,279, forward strand.
GATGTTTTCACTCCCAATATTGTTTTGATGATTTTGAAATATTTTTGCACCTCCAATAATGATTGCCTTCAAATTTACTCTTTTAGCCCCTTCATTTTCCAGTTGTTCAATGAGATCGCTTACAGCGAGATCAGCATACTTATGGGGATACCGAAGTGGTGCGTTATAGTAGAGCTCGTTATAAGAAGGTAATAGAATGTGGCTCATTCCACATATCTTGTTAGCTTTATCAATCATTATTAGGGCAATACAAGAACCCAAGCCATTTATTACAATTTTAGGATGACAATTCTTCATTGATTTCAAGTTAAAAATAGCAAAATGCCCAATTGGTAGGATTATTTCACCCCTGTTATTCACATCAATAATTCGATCTTCTCTGGGTTTATCTTTCATCCTTAAAATTACAATAAGTTATTCTCAAGTTATTTATTTAATGATAGTTTTATGTTTTAAGTTTTAGCATGGGGAACAACCATTTTTCTCACCAATGATTGAAGAATTGAGTCCATATTATTAGTTATAGCTAAATTTTTTTCATTATGCGGTCAATTTGGTCAATTCTTTTTTCGATGTGATTGATTGAATATTTTATATGGGAATGAATTTCTTTAATTTCGGATACTAAAGTGTTTAATAATACTTTATCTTCTTTTGAAATCGAGGGTATAGTTACGTGTGATTGAGCTCTTATATTTGAAGGTATTTGTTCACTGGATAAAGGAAGAGGTGAAGTAGCCACACCTACGTCTCCCGATTCTTCTAATTCACCCATAGCTCTAGATTCTCCCGGATAAGAATAGTTTGCTCCACTTTTAATTTCATCCATGATATACCTGAATGCGTTGGGTTCTCTATCTTCCTTAATAACTTCGTATTTAAATTGATTATATTCTTTTCTGCTTTTTAATTTTCCAGCCCAGTTCGCAGCAATATATCTATGAAACAATCTTGATTTGGATCCCGCCCAAATCCATATTATTTCCATTGGTTTATCAATTAAGAGGTAAACGTTTGGAGTATTAAAAATTTCTGAAGGATGTGATCTAATATCTTCTCCTACTATTTGAAAAATGAAGTCATAGTAATTTTCAGACATGTTTCTAAAAAACAAATAAGGTTTTTTAAATAAAAATATATAGTTTTAGAAAAAAAGATAATTTTTTAGAATAAAAATTGAGACAAAGCATCTAAAAGGTTTTGCAGCGTGTCGAGTTCTGGAATGAATAGAAAAGTTCCGGTAACTTTTATATCTTTTATTATAACTGCAGTGGTTATCACCAAAGAAAGTTTTCTAATGATCCCTATTTCCTCTTTTAAAATTCTAAATAATTGATTCCCCGTATCAATACTGAGGTCCGGGGGTTCCGTCATTAATCTAATGCCTAATAAATCACCCAGTGCGGTTGTATAATGGCTAGCTAGTATATGTCCAAGTTCCCCTATAGCGCTTCTTTCAAGCTCTGGAAAGCTATCAATAGATTTTATGCTAGAAACGGTCAGAGATTTCCCAGAATTCTCCTCAACAAGTAATTCTGCTAACCTTATTATATCAGAAACCTTAAATATAGATAAAACGGTGGCTCTCGTCTTTCCTATAACATTACTCCAGGCAACAAATAATTTCAGATTTTTTTTGCTAATATTTTCAGCATAAGTATCTAATTCAACCATTTCAACAGCGGGAATGTTTATATCTACTCTTTTATTAATCATTTTTGCAAGAGCATTCGCTGCATTTCCCGCTCCTATATTTCCAACTTCTTGAAGGGCATCTCTTTGTTTTTCTGTTAAAATAATAGATTGTTCTGGTAAGGGTTTTACTGCCATGACCAGTTCATCCTCAATTCCTAACGACTTGAATAAAAGATCAAGAGAATCAATATCAGGAATGAAAAAGAAAAATCCATTCATTTTTAAATCTACAATCTTCATTACCGTTTTTATAAGCACCATGTATTCCGATAAGCTCTTTACCTCTTGCGATAAAAAGTCACCCAATTCTCCTGCTTTACTCATGGTAAATTCAGGCACTTCAATAGAAATTCTTTCTTCCATCAAATCTGCTAAAGATGAGGCATAATGTCCTGCAAGAATGTTTCCTATTTCAACAACAGTAGAAATTGCAAATTCGTCTAAATCCTTCTTTTCTTTAATGCTTGAAGGAATAATCTTAGATTCTTCTCCTGCCAGGTCCTTCACTAATTCCATCATAGGTCTCATTTCAAATACTTGTAAGATTGTTGATTGTGAAGGCTTTTTAATATGGCTAAAAATTCCACATACTAATTCCTTTTTTCCACCAAATTGTTTGTATAGATCTTTAAACGAAATTATTCCTACATCCGTTAGATCTACGTCAATCCTTTTATTTGTCAATCGAGATAATGCTGTAATGGCATTTCCAGAACCAATATTGCCAATTTCTTTTAATGCATCCTGTTGTAAAGGTGAAAGTTCTAAATATCCATCTTTTCCTACTTTTTCTTTTGGAATTTCCTCGACTTTAGACTTTTTAATTTCTTTTTCCGTCTTTTTTTTCTCCTTAATAGATTTTTCCTCTTTTTTTACACGTTCCTCTTTCTTTTTAGCTGGTTTCGTTAAATATATATCCTCCGTCATTTGAACGGGTGGTTTTTCTATTTTTGGAAATGCTTTAGGAACATGTCGTTCTATTGTCGGTATGGTCGCCTTCATTAATTTTTTACCCTCTCCCAATTGAGCGAAAATTGCTTCCAGGTCTAACAAGATATGGGGCTCTCCATCTTGAATACCTATACCCTTGATAAATTTGGAGTCAATATCCGTTTCAATAATAGATGACTGATTTTCAAAAATTGAACTTGAAATTCTTTTGATTGAATCTACGGAGTCAACTAGAAAGCCTAAATTCAATGCCTGAAATTCCAATAAAATAATTCTTGACTCTTCATGAATTGAGACTGGTTCTACGATTTCTGGATGAAGAATATGTTTTAAAGAAATGATCACATAAATTTCTCCTCGCACATCAATAACTCCTACAATATGTTTTGCTGAAAGGGGAATTGACACGATCGTCATCTCAGGAACTTGAATTTCTCTCACTTCTTCCATTTGAAGATAATATTTCATACCATCAATTTCCAATTTTACAATCGACATGTTTATAACATGTTGGGATTCTTCCATTATATGTGAGACCTCAATTAGTTTCTTTTTTTTTTTTATTTTTTTTTAACCATTATTCCTTTCCACATTAATTCTTTTTCTGACTCGTCTTGGGCAAATTCAGAAAAGAAACCTGGTTGTTTGATTATGGAAATTTGCCCTCCATCAGAATTTCGATAGATATAGTCCAATACATCTTCCATGTTAGTAAAATTAAAACCAGCTAAACTTAAATCTGAGTTGCCAATAAGGAGTAAATCAACTCCATTAAAGGGACATTTATCATCTATCAATTCAACCCATAATTCTGGAATTAGCTTTTTTTGATCAATTTTAACAGGCATTTCAAGTGATAAGTTCCGATAAGTCTTATTTGGGGCAAAAATTATTCGATTTGGTATCAATTTTTGTTCTTCTGCAAGCTTTAGTATTTGTTGTTTTAATAGATTAAATTGCTTCAGATCCAATATTTCATAACAACAAATAAAAAGTAGTTCTTTCTCTTTTGTTTCAATCACAAAATCAACAGGGTTTTCTGAATTGCCATTATTATTGATTTTCATTCTGGTTATTTCTAATCCACGATAATATTTCAAAAATTGATATAATCTCCATTTTACTGCAACTCGATCATTTTTTTCCCTGCTAATAAATATTTGATAGAGTAGCTTCAATTGGTCAAGTTTTAATTTAGACAGTTCAGCAAAAGATTTTTTATCCTTTCCAATTTCAATAAATTCATCTTTCCCTTTCGTAGATTTTTTTTCTACTTCACTTAGAAGGTGCGTTATTTCATCACTCGTGAATTTAGGCACGATATACTCGACTAAGTAAATTAATCTTTCTTTAGATTTATCCTGTAATGCATCTAATGTTTGGATATTCATGATCTTCTCTCTTTTTAACCATTTTAAATTTATTTTATATCATTAACCATAGAAATATGATTCTAATTCAGAATATTTAATTTCCTTTCCACTTACATTTTTCAGATAATACATGATCTCTTGTTCTTGATATGGTAACAAGCTCGATATGATAAAATGAATCGTATTTATTCCTTCTTTATCGTTTTTTGATATTTCGTTTTTTAAACTCGCACTTATTAACTCAAAGGTTTGAGGATAGGTATCGGAAATCTCTAAATTGGATAGCTCTATGTTAGATTTATTATGTATATTAATAACTATTGCAAATTCGTCATGATGCCTTCCTGGAAATATCTCTTTTCCAACTGATACTTTTCGACGTTTATGCTCGATCTTTAAGGTTGGTGCTTCTTGCTGTTTTGATAGGGTTTCTTCTTTGATGTAAAAAACCTTTAAATCTGCTTTTTCTTGAAACTCGAAATCTTTTAACTCTTCTTCAGCTTTAAACTTGCGATAGAATGATTTTACTTCAAGTGGAAATTTATAATCTTTCTTATTGTCTGGAGAAATGGCTTTAAATGAATATTTTACTTCTAAGAAATCATTGATAGCAATGACATTGAGTAATTGACTCGTATTAGTAATTTCAATTAAGTGAGATTTATTGGGATCCTGATCATTGGGATTGATAGTTAAAGTGAAATTACTTGAATCTACTATACCGCCTGAATTTGAAATTGAATAATCTGAAATATTAGCTGTTGGTAAAAAATCTTCGGGGATATATTCTTTGATCACTAATCCTTTAATAGGAATCGTTCCCATATTTTGTAGCTTAATCATAACGTGAATCGTAGATTCTTCAAATGATTTAATTTCCCTCTCAGAAATCTCTTTTTTGATCTGAAGACCAACAATATTAAAGATCTCATCATCAATTCGCAAAATGACATCTGTACTTTCTTCATGATTGTATTTTACACTATAATCTAATTTTCGCGAAAATCTTGGTTCATTTTCATCTATGACATCCCAAGTTTTTGACTCGTATCGTCCTCCAGGTTCAATAATCAATGATTTAGTCGCTAGATCTACATCTAAAAATTTCTCCTTATTTGATTTATCAGTTATCAATATTGAATTTAATCTTATAGGAAAACTACTCCTGTTTTTAAATGCAAGGGAACAAATCCACGTGTTTGGAGAACTATCTTTTTCGATTTTTTCAATAGAATGCATAGCGTGAGAATATGCTCTAAAATTATTCACTTTTACTCCTGAAATAATGTAATCCTTAAAAGTATATGAGATATCAATTTTACCTGACCTCACGTTTTCTTTAGAGATTGGCGTTATTTTTGATATAAACGATAAAGCCACGTTCCCCCCGGGTTTAATCTCATTCAAGGACCAATGAAGATTATTTCCACTAATTTTTAAGTATTTTTCAGAGATTTCTTCAAATTTAAAATCATAAAAACTCTTGGACATTGTTTTTTTAATGTCAATATTTTTTATTGTTTTATTTGAATTATTTACCAAATTTATTGTAAATCTTACTTGATTTTCTTTACCAAAGAGAAGCAAGTAGTTTTTTTCTACAGATTTATCTTCGCTATCGCGAAAAATCAATTTATTATTTTCAATAATATCAATATTTTCACTAACATTTAAGAGATCTGGAATATTTTCCGCATCAATTATATTATATTTAATATTCCTGCTTGTTTTTGGTTCAAAAATTCCTAAATTAATTTCGTTTTCTGATTCCAAACTACTATATCGGGTTCCTGAAAACTGGATATTTGAATCCCAAATTCTATCCCTATCAGAGTTATTAAGTATTGAAATATTTCCATAGCCTTCAACTGTTTTCACAGTTCCACTATGTTGGAGATTAAATTCTAACACTTCTTCATTTTCTATAATAATCTCTGATCTCTCCTTTACTTGGGTGGCTAATTTTGATGTTTTTTTCCCAAGAATTTCTTCTTTTTGAATTTGACCTACAACTTTTTCAGGTATGCCAAGAAAACTTGGCCCTTGTTTTATTTTTAACTCCATTTGGGTTATTTTTTTAAATCCCATCTTTTATCACTTTAATTTTTATTTACTGTATGGTCGTTAATTTTGAAAATTTATTTTCAATCATGTACGATGTGATTATACTTAGCACGTCCAAAATCAAGCAAATAGAACCATCAGACATGATAGTTGAACCTAAAATATTATATAAGTCTGAATAGCTAAACTTGAATGGTTTCACGACAACATTCATTTGTTGGAGTATTTCATCTAATACAAATATTGCTGAAATGTTTTCATCTTTTTTAACCCATACTGCTATTTTCGACTTATATTCTTTTTGTAATTTTTCTTCATCATCAAACTTGAGATACTGGTTTAAATAAATAATGGGTATGAGATCAGAATTGATTTTATAATATTCCGCATTTCCGACATTTTCCACCAATGCTTTATCATATAGATAAATTTGTTTTATGTTTTCAGTTGGGATAGCAAATAAATCTCCTGAGACCCTAATCAGTTGGGCATTTATTATTGCTCTTGTAAATGGAACCATTAATTTAAAAATCGTTCCAATATCCTTTTCAGATTGTATTGAAAATGACCCTCCCAGCTCCTTTATTTTATCAGCAACTATTGCGAGCCCCATCCCTCTTCCAGATATTTGATCAGCACCTTCAAGACTTGAAAAACCAGGCATTAGGATTATTCTATTTAGATCCTCAGTGGTTAAATCCCGTCCCTCCTCTTTTGAATATATGTTCTTTTCAATAGCTTTCCTGCGAACGTTCTCATAATCAATTCCTCGTCCATCGTCTTCAACTTCTATAAATATCATTCCCGCTCTTCTTAATGTCGCGATCCTTATTGTTCCTGTTTCATCCTTCTTTTGCTTTTTTCTCTCATTTGCTGTTTCTATTCCATGATATATTGCATTTCTTATCAAATGTATGATAGACCCGTTTAGTTCCTCTAGAATCTTCCTATCGATTTCGACATTTGTTCCTTCCAATATTAATTGTACTTTTTTTCCCACTTCTTGCCCAACATCGCGTACTAATCTCCGGTATCTTCTAAATGTGGATTCTACTCTAACTAATTTGAGATCAAAGATAATTTCTTGGATTTCAAGGAAAGGTTTATCCATCTCATCAAACATCCTTGATAAATCTAATTCTCCCTTATTTTTTAAAACCTGAGTTATTTGATTTTTATTTACTACCAGTTCACTAAAATAGTTCATTAATTTTTCTAAAACGTCGATGTTAACTTTCACGCTTGTTATTTTCCCTTCATCTTCGAACGTCTCTTCAATTGTTGAAATTTTTGCGAGAGTCTCTCTTTTTAGTTTTTGATCCCTTCCAGAAATCTGTTCGGCTGTGGTTTTTTTTACTTTTTTTTTTTCTCTTTTGGACCAATTAACAATATCAATTTCAACCAGATTTTTAACTTCATCATTTTTTAAGGAGGTAACTACCTTGTTTTCAATCTCTAATATCTCATCTAAGACTTTTGTGATTTCGTTTTCTTTTTTCTGGCTGAAATAAAAGATCTCAAAATCAATTTTCACATCTCCTTCTTCCAAGATGTCTGGATCAGGTTTGCTAAAAAATATCTGCCCAAATTCATTTAAAGCCCTAAAAATAATGAATAATCTCACTTTTTTAAAGACGCACGTGGGTTGAAGTCGAATATAGATCTTGTAGAAAAAATTTTTCTTATCATCTAAGATATTTTTTATTTTATCAGGAGTAATTGGATTTATTAAAGAAAGTGAAGCTTCAGAAGCCATCTCAAAGTCTTCAAAACTTTCTTTAATTGAGTTTAAGAAATTTTCATCAATATCTGAAAAATCCCCTTTCTTCACGTTTTTTAAGATCGAACGTAGTAAATCAAGACTATCAAATAATAGCTTTATAAAATCATCTCGTTTATCAACATCAATTTTGGTCTCTTTTGTTTTATCTAAAAACGATTCAAAATGATGGCAAAACTTTGATACATTATTAAGATTCGCCATTGCCGTGAGACCTTTTAACGTATGAAATGCAAAATAGAGTTCTTGAACGGGTTTTATGTTATTTGGATCGTTTTCTAATTTAAAGACCTCATCCTCTACTTTTTGAACTAAATCTTCTGCCTCACTGATAAAAAGCTTAAGATCGTCTTTAGATATCGACATCGGTAGCACCTTTATCTTTATTTTTTATTCAACTTTTTTTTTTAATATTCTTTCGAGGACCTCAAGAATTTGCTCGGTTTTAAAGGGTTTTTGTATGAAATCTTTAGCTCCTTTCTTTGCAGCTTCCAAAACTAATGCCTCTTGTCCTAATGCAGAAACCACCACGATTAACGCCTTAGGATCAATTTTTAAAATCTCTTCGATTGTTTCAATGCCTCCTTTTTCTGGCATTACTAAGTCCATAGTGATCATGTCAGGTTTTAGCTTTTTAAATAATTCTATGCCTTCCTTCCCATTCGCGGCTTCTCCAACGATCTCAACATACCCCGTTTTATTCATTATGTTCTTCAAAATATTTCGGGTAAATTGAGCATCATCTACAATTAAAATTCTTTTCTTTTCGTTTGTCATTTGAATAACCTCTTTTTTATATATTTAATTCTTTTTGAATTTGAACTTGTTCTGCCTCTGTAAGAACTTTTTCAACATCAAGCATGATTCTTGGACGATCTTCAAATTTTATTATCCCCTTTATATATTCAATACTAACACTTGTTTCAAAGATAGGACTGAGCTCTATTATTGAACTTGCTTTTACATGGGATATGTTTATAATTCGATCGACTAGGAACCCTGTATCAATGTTGTTAATGCTAACAACGATAATATAGCTATTAGCCTCATATTCACCACTTAGTTCCATTTCTTTTTTTTTTAATGTTTTAAACTCCGCTAATCTTAATTTCTTACTCAAATTGATGATATATATGATATCTCCACGATAGTTAAAGATTCCCTCAACAAACTCAAATGTTTGAGGTAGTCTCCTAATTTGGCCTTTAGGGATTATTTCTCGAGCAGTCAGTAAATCAATACCAAATTGCTCCCCTTCAATTTCAAACAGTATTACAGATACCATTTGTTTACTCTTCTCACTTTCACTTATCATTTTTTTTTAACCTTTTTTAGATAATTAAATATTCGTTTATAATATTCTCAAAATTACTAAATTGAGCAATATCTCCATCAAAATTATTAAGAACCTTTGAATATCTTCCTACAAACTCTTCAGCGATAATATACATGTATCTTTTAAGTAAGGGTGTCATTTTTTCAATCAAATAAGCAAAAATTACTTTTTTTTCTGCAATTGTATAAAAAGACTGGTTTCCAAAATTGATTTCTCTCAATTTTCCTCCGCTTTCTTTTCCGATTACAAATTGCGAAAATGAAAAGAGTGCCGAAATAAACCCCCCTACTTGTACTTCCCCATCAATGATATCTTCCCTTATCCCCATCACTTTTGAATATAAAGGACATCCTCCATAATCCACGATAAACAGACCAACGATCCCATCTACTCGCGGGATTTCAACGGATAATTCGCACATCTTTTTAATTTCTTCAATATCGTGAGTCTCATTATATATATTTACAATTTTTTTTGAGTGGAGATATAATTGAGGATAAATATGAGCACTTTCTTTTTCATCAATATAAATGATTATCAAAATCTCTTCTGTTAAAGATTTAAAATAATTGATAAAAACCATAAATTCCTCTAAAGGAAAAAATGATTTTCCATTCAATTTCAGGAGAATTTCTTCTTTATACAACTCAATGATGTTTTGGATGAGAGAACGACCTATACCCTTTTGTAGGAATACTTTAAATGAATTATTTAATTCTTTCGATGAAAGGGTAACGAGTCCGACCCCTAATATTTTAAGCATGTTTAAATGGTCATGGCTATTTTCAATCACGTTTTTCATACCAATCATCGAGTAGACACTTATAAATTTTTGTTAATGATCAATTTTTTATTAGAACTGTTTTCTTTTAAATGTTTTTTTATTTTATATATTTTTTTAAACTGATTTTCTCATCCATTTATTAACGCGTTTAAAAATATAGTATAAGAAAATCTTTCTAATAACTAAAAAATATTTCAAACATGTGGATATTATTTTGATAATATAGAAAAAAATCCTATTAAAAAATCTTTTTTTTTCCAAAGTTTTTTCTATTAGTGTAACTTTTTTCAACAGGTTATTTACTGCTTGAAATTCAACAAATGGTCTGCTCAAGTCTCCCGCAACTGGAGGATGGCTTGCGTCTTATTTCAGTGGAAGAATGACTCCTGAATTAAAATATCCATGATTTGATGTATTAATTATTACAAGGAAAGTTTTATAATTTTAGTAATTCAAGCTGAAAATTGCACGGGATGCCGCATGTGTGAGCTGGCATGTTTAAGCATTAAATGTGGATTATTTAATCCAGAACAATCTCGAATTAAAGTCATGACTGAATTAGACATACTATGAAAACATAAATAATTGATAATTATTATGCAAAAAAAATACAATTCAAAATCAAAATAAAAAAAAAATTCATTTTGAATATTTGAAATACCATATGAGACCAATAATAGCCGCAGGAAATCCCACTATGATAAAAAACCAGATAAAACTCCATATCCACGTGTAAATGTAATATGTGTAGGGTAATGAATTGAATGATGTTAACCAATTTCCTTGAATGAACACTATAATGAGAAATATAATAGTCACCATACACCATAACCCTCCTCCAGCACGACTTCCATGCCTCTGCAACTTTTTTGCTTTTTCTTTCTCTTCTCCTTTTTTTACGAGTTCCCTCTCTTCAGGAGTAAGGACCTTCTTCCACCAATAATATCCAAGAATACCAAAAAAAAGCCCTCCCGGTAAAAAGACGAGTAGAAGCTCCCATAAAACGAGTTGAATTATAAATAAGAAAACAGTTCCTATTGAAAATTCTCCGATATCTGCTGCACCGTAATTTCCAACCCAGGAGGTAGTGATTTGAAAATTCAGTACAATTATAAAAAAAAAAAACCATTAACTACGTGCTCGATTCTACTATCTAAACAACACTTATTATAACCACCATCAATCTACCACTACTCACAGACATATAGTCTCTTGAGCTTATGTACATCTCGATTGTCTAATTTCGG
>DXJM01000502.1 GCA_019057355.1 Promethearchaeota archaeon
ATGCAATTATGCTAAATTATATAATGCGTTGTAAATATTAAATAATTTTTATGTGATCCTCGCTATTACTAGTAAAACATAACGCTTAAATAGAACCTTTACTTCATTAATGCTATCTGAAATGATTTAATTGTAGGAAAAGTTTCTACTCAAAAACCAATAATTGAAACTCTCCGATAACAAGTAATCTTTTTTATTATAGTTTTTATTACTAGGGGGGTTTCAATTAAAGGATATTTTTCCTCTATATTGAAAAATTTTGTTATTTTGAAGCTTTCGATGGGTATATTTAGACCAAACGTTTAAATAGTTTTTTTTATTACGATAAATATCATAATATCTATCTTTAAAGTTAAAAAAATGTCGATTCGAAAATCTATAAAAGAATTTTTAAAAGACCATAAAATTGCTGCATTGTTAGTAATAGCTGTACTAATCGTAGGAGGTTCAATCGGTACTTACTTTGTAATCGACTATATAAATGCCCAAAATCCTAAACGTATTACCCTGGCAACAACTACTTCAACCTATGATTCGGGATTATTGGATTTTCTCCTTCCTAAATTTACTGAAAAAACTGGCATTATGGTGAGTATTTTATCCGTTGGGACAGGTGAAGCAATTACCCTCGGAAAAGATGGCAACGCAGACGTGCTTCTCGTTCATTCAAGATCTAGGGAAAATGATTTTGTCAATGCCAGTCTTGGTGTCAATGGTGTTCCCTATGGATTACATCGAGCTTGCGTGATGTATAACGATTTTATATTTGTTGGGTTAGAATCTAATAATGCTGATCTGCAGGAGGGAGATGATATCACTACGGTCATGACTAAATTAAGAGATGCCATGGATGTCGGTAATATAACTTTTTATTCTAGAGCTGATGGTTCTGGCACTCATTCAAAAGAACTTTCATTGTGGAAATTAATTAGTGTTGTTCCAGATGTAAGATGGCCGGAATCACCAACAATATACGCAGAAACTGGAGCAGGTATGGCTGATACCTTAACAATAACATATAATGATAATGAGGATAATGGATATACTATTATTGATAGAGGTACTTGGCTTGCCTGGAATGATACCTATACCGAAATGAAAGTACTAGCAGAATCCATTGAAGGTGAAAGTAGCTTGTTAAATCCATATGGGGTCATTCCCGTCAATCCTATCCTGTATCCACACGTTAATTATGTATCCGCCTGCCGATTTGTCGGTTTTCTCACATCAAACTACGGGCAATCGTTAATCGAATCATATACGAAGAATAATGAAGTATTATTTTATGCTGATTTTGGAACTTGTGATTTTGATACAGGTTGCAGCACGATGGATAATGAAGCAGCTATTTGGACAGCCTTTCAAGCGGAATTTGATGGATGAAAATTACATTTATTTTTTTTTTTACTTACAATACATTTGATTTTTTTTTAAAGATAAAATATGATCTAATACCATGTTTGAAGAAATTATTGAAGGAATATTGGAAGCTTTACACCTTATTTTTACTTTTGATCTTGAAATCTGGAACGTAATTGGCGTTTCTTTTCGAGTTTCTCTTACCTCAACCTTTTTAGCAGCATTATTTGCATTACCTATCGGATCATTTATAGGATTGAGGACGTTTAGAGGAAAAAAAGAGCTAACCAATTTAATCAATACATTTATGGGATTTCCTCCCGTTGTTATGGGTTTAATAATTTATTTACTTCTGACTAGAAATGGTCCTTTAGGTTCTTTAGGATTGTTATATTCAACAACAGCAATGATTGTGGCACAATTCTTCTTAGCATTACCAATTATTACAGGCACGACAAAAGCGGCTATTGAAAGCATTGAACCCGATTTAAAAGAAACAATTTTATCTTTGGGTGCCAATGAATTTCAATTATGGGGGGAATTAATAAAGCATTCAAAAAAATCTATTATCGCAGGATTTCTAGTTGCATTTGGTCAAGCAATTTCAGAAGTAGGTGCGGTCATGATAGTTGGAGGGAATTTACGATGGGAAACAAGGACATTTACAACAGCTATTGTAGAACAAACACGTCGAGGAGATTTTGGAATGGCCATTGCCTTAGGAACAATATTAATCGTACTAGCTTTTATTACAAATTATTTTTTGACGAGAATGCAAACGAAGGACTGATAAAAATGAGCATTTTAGAAATTAAAAATTTATCAAAATCCTTTGATTTAAAGGATAAACATGAAATTAACGTCCTTTTAGATGTTAATTTCAGCGTGCAAAAAGGTGAATGTTTTGTCATTATAGGTCCTAACGGTAGTGGAAAAACTACATTGTTAAGGATATTAGGATTGCTTGAAAATCCGACAGGAGGCACTATTTTTTTTAATGATAAAGCGATAACAGGTTTATCTGCGAAAGACAAGGTCAAATTTAGAAGAAAATTTTCTTACGTGAGACAAAAGCCGGTGGTTAGAAATGTATCTGTATTTAACAATGTCGCTTACGGTTTAAAAATACGTGGAATGAGATATAGAGATTATACTGAAAAGGTGAATGCCATTATCGAAACAGTTGGATTAAAAGGAATGGAAAAAAAGAATGCACGTGCCCTTTCGGGTGGTGAAATGCAACGAGTTGCAATTGCGATGAATTTTGTCATTTCCCCTGAACTATATTTATTAGACGAAGTTTCTGCTAATCTAGATCAATTGAATCATAAATTACTTGACGATTTTATCATAAAAATAAAGCAAGACAAAACTAAAACCATCATAATATGCACTCATGATCGATTTGAGGCGATTAAATATGCCGATCGCATAGGGGTCCTCACTAATGGAACAATCTCTCAAATTGGAACCCCTGAAGAAGTATTTACATCTCCAAAAGATGAGTTCACGGCGCATTTTGTAGGTTATGAAAATATATTTACGGGTATTGCAAGAGTAGACATGGAGTCCGGTTTAACCTCTATTAAAATGGATGACTTCTGTATAGTCACTTCTGAACATAAAGAAGGACCTGTCAAATTATATATTCATCCAGAAAGCATTATTATAGCGAAAAATCCACCAGAAAACGTTAGCTCGCTTAATTTATTCAAGGGAATTGTTGAAGAAGTTCGAGAACTCGGAAATACATGTCATGTAATTATAAAATGTGAATCCTCTACTTTCCTATCCACTATTACCAAAGTTTCCTTAATAAAATTAGATTTGCATCCTAATTCAGAGATCTATATTAATTTTAAAGCCACTGATGTTAAATGTCTTTAAAATGTTCTTGATCTATTTTTTTTTAACTTGATTTGGAATTGAAGAAATTATTTAAAATAGCCTTAATTACTTATCCCAATCGATATGTATGATAAAAATAAACGGATCGACTTTTTAGATTTTTACTGTCATGATTGATATCTCTAAAAAAGAGCCCATTATTCGGATTGCTTCTGCATCTGGTAAAATATCCCTGAAAAAAGATACAATAGAACGAATCAAAACCAATAACGTGCAAAAAGGAGATGTCATTATCATATCAAAAATCGCAGGTATTAATGCTGTTAAAAAAGTACCCGATTTAATCCCTTTATGTCATCCCATACCCATTGATAACGTGTCCTTAGACATTATAATTGAAAACGAGCATTCGATCAGGGCGTCTTGCACGGTTAAAAGCACGTCAAAAACAGGTGTTGAGATGGAAGCTCTCACAGGCGTAAATGTTGCCTTGTTAAATGTCTGGGATGTCGTAAAAATGTATGAGAAAGATGATAAAGGACAATATCCCGAAACTATTATTACAGATATAAAAGTTGACAAGAAGATTAAAAAAAATAACTATTAAAATTATGAAAGATTCGTGTAATAGGACGATCAAGCACATTCGCTTTTCAGTAACCTCAGATTGCATGTATAATTGTATATTCTGCGATAAAGAAGGATTCATTCCGCAAACGACCCTTCTTAGTGTTGAAGAAATTACAAAGGTATGCGACCTTCTTGCGACGATTTTAAATGTAACGAAGATAAAGCTTACTGGAGGAGAACCCTTATGCCGAAAAGAGATTGTCCAAATAGTCAAAAATATTCATGATTTACATCTCTACAAGGACATCTCAATGACCACGAATGGATACCTTCTCGCTTCTAAAGCGAAGCAATTATACGAGGTAGGCTTGAATAGGGTCAATGTATCCCTTTGTTCTTTAAAACCAAGCGTTTACAAATACATAACGGGGTCTAATTCATTGAATAAGGTCTTTAAAGGATTAAAAATAGCTCAAGATGTTGGATTGGATCCGATCAAGCTAAATTTTGTGGTCTTAAAGGGAATAAACGACAGTGAAGTTGAAGACATGATTAATTTTTGTTCAAAAACGGGAAATATCTTACAATTAATAGAATTACACAAGAGAGCTGAGGCAATCGGCTCCGAATTAGAGATTTATGATAGATATCATCTTGATGTACAACCGATCATTAAAGATTTCGAAAAAAAGGCTGTTAAAACGCTAGTTAGAGGTGAAATGCAAAACCGGAAGGTTTTCACGTTTCCTAATAAAGCCGTCATCGAAACAATTAACAATAACCACGAATCGTGTAAGGGTTGTACTAAATTAAGGGTAGGGTGCGATGGAAATCTCTTTGGATGCCTGTTCCGTTCAGATTTAGGAAAAAATATTAAGAAGGCATTAAATAATCATCATTCCATATCGCAGTACGAAGAAATAATCAAGGAAGTAGTGTATGCAAGAAAACCATATTATACCTAATATAGAATTTAATGTAGAATCAAACCATGCCGATTGAAGTTCTTTATTTTGCAGAATTGAAAGATATCACAAAAAAGCCAAAGGAATTGTTTAATGAACCTATTTCTAATATGAAAGAATTGCTTGCCTTGCTTTTTAAAACTTATAATTCTTTAAGGAATGTAATATGGGATGGGGATTCAGATAATTTATGTAGTAACGTCTCTATCGCGGTTAACGATGTGCTCGTTCCTCAAATGGATAATGAGGATAAATTATCACTATCTCTTTCTGATGGAGATAAAATTGCGTTCCTCCTCCCAATTTCAGGTGGTTAATTAAATTGTTCGGTAAAAATGACAATTCAATAATATCAGGAATATATCCTAAGGATGCATGTTCCTTGGAAGATATCGTTCAATTCATAAAAAAAAGACATTCAATAAGAGAAGTGGGGTCAATCCATACATTTTCCGGAATCGTAAGAGCGACTTCTAAAGAAGGAAAACCCGTGAAGGGAATTAAAATAGATGCGTATGAAGAACTTGCAAATAAGAGCATTAATCAAATATGCGATGATATTAAAAAGCAATATGGAATTGTCGAAATTATTTTAATTCATTATCATGGAGAATTTTGCCTTTCCGAAGATTTAGTTCATGTAGTCGTGGCAGCAGGTCATAGGGGGGAAGGATTCAGAGCATTGAGCGTTGCTGTCGAGCGCTATAAAAAAGAAATAGCCGTGTGGAAGCGTGAAGACTTTCAAGATGGAACTTCTGAATGGATACATTAATGAGATATGGAGCATGGGAAAATGAAGTTTTTAAAGACGATTAGTGTGGAAGAATTGAGAAAAATATTGAATGAAATCCCCAAATTTTCCCTCGAACAAGAAGAAGTTACTCTTGATGACAGTTTCAATAGAGTTCTTGCCACGGACATTAAAACCCTCATTAACGTGCCACATTTTCGCAAGTCTCGAATGGATGGTTATGCCGTCGTTGCAGAGGATACATTTCCAGCAAATGAAAATCATCTTATACAGCTTGAAGTAGTGGAGCAAATCAACGCGGGTGACGCTCCGAAAAAGAAAATAAAAAGGGGACAATGCTCGTATGTTGCAACGGGTGCAGCGATCCCGGAGGGAGCTGATGCTGTTGTAATGGTCGAATATTCAGATCGCCTTGACAACTACGTGCAAATATCTTCCTCGGTGACCCCAGGTACGTACATCGTAAATATAGGTCAGAACTTGAAAAAAGGAGACATTATCTGTAAGAAAGATACTTTCATTGATCTACCAACGTTAGGTATGTTATCCGCTTGCGGAATGCTCGCAATTCCTGTATTTAAAAGGCCGGTGGTTAGCTTGCTCAGCACGGGTAATGAACTTATGAATCCTGGCATAAGAGAATTAAAACCCGGCAAGATCTATGATGTTAATTCGAATGTCTTGAAACGAGCAATTCTAAATGCGGGTGCAGAGGTCTTTTTTTTAGGCATCGTTCAAGATGATTTCGAAGAGTTAAAAGAAGCTATTGAAAAAGGATTAGCATGTAGCAATATCGTGATTCTTTCTGGGGGTACTTCAAAAGGAGAAGGAGAT
Organism: Promethearchaeota archaeon; assembly: GCA_019057355.1. Lineage (GTDB taxonomy): Archaea > Asgardarchaeota > Lokiarchaeia > Sigyniarchaeales > SOKP01 > FT1-020. The sequence continues at coordinate 6,328 of DXJM01000502.1, forward strand.
ATTGGATCTCAAGTGTTAGAAACCCATAAGGACATGAATCTCATGGTTCATGGTGTGAGGATTAAACCAGGAAAACCATTCATATTTGCTAAAATTGGCAAGAAAATAATTTTCATTTTGCCGGGGTATCCCACCTCCGCATTGAGCTGTTATTACGTGTTTGTAGAAAATTTTATAAGGCGACAGGCGGGACTTCCCTTAAAAGAAAGAAATTCAATAATTTTGGAAGCAGGAGAAAGGATCTATAGCACCATTGGACGCCATGAGTTCAAACCCGTTAAAATTGAAATGATTAATGGAATTAAAAAAATAATTCCGATTAAAACGGGTTCTGAAGCAATAAGCACTCTTTTTCAAGCTGATGGATACATTGAAATCGAAGAATTGGAAAGCATCGTTGAAAAAGAAGATCATAGAAGAATTTTTCTATTTTAAAATGAAGAAATAAATGAAATTAGAGCTTAAAATGAAAGTTCATGAACAGCATGAAAATAAAGGTCCCGAGAAGATCAAAATTGCTCTCGTGATCGTGAGCACTTCTCGATTTGATGAAAAAATAAGTGGAGAGATGAATACGGATAAGACCATTCCATTAGTAAAACAACTTTTGCAGGAATATCCGAACTATTCCTTGATCGCGACTGATATTATTCCCGATTCGGAAGTTCAAATAAAGAAAATTCTCGAAAAATTGGTTCCTGATTCTTCTAATGACGCAATAATTTTTAGTGGAGGTACCGGGCTTACTCCGAAAGATATTACTCACGAAACGGTCAAACCTTTATTAGAAAAAGAGATGGATGGTTTTGGCGAACTCTTCCGGTACCTTTCTTTCAAAGAAATAGGACCCGCTGCAATGCTCTCGAGGGCAACAGCGGGAAAAATCCGAAATAAAATCATTTTCTTGCTGCCAGGATCTCCTAATGCAGTAAAGTTGGCATTAAAAGAATTAATCTTGCCAGAATTAAGACATGTTATCTATTCAATTAATAAGGTGGAATGAGAATGGGGAATAAATTGCACGAAATTGGGTTTGCGAGGTTGACTCCGTTAGAGGATGCTCTAAAAGAACTAATTTTCCACGTTAAATTGACACCTGCAGAAGAAGTTTACACCAATGATGCCTTGAACAGAATATTAGCAGAAAATATTCAAAGCACGTTCGATATCCCCCCATTTGAAAGGTCAGCAATGGATGGATATGCCTTGAACGCACGAGATACCTTTGGTTCTTCTCCTAAAAATCCCAAATATGTAAAATTGGTTGGAATAATAGAAATTGGGGAAATAAAAGATGATTTGGAGGTTAAAGAGGGTGAAGCGATTAGAATATCTACTGGGGCTGCTATTCCTAAAGGTGCTGACGCTGTTATTAGGATAGAAGATACCGAAATTGATGGCGATACCATCACGCTTTACACGGCTCTTGTTCCAGGAAAAAATGTTTCAAAAAAAGGAGAAGATATTCCCCGAGGGTTTACAATCCTCAAGACGGGTGTTGAAATAAAAGCCGAGCATATCGCTCTAATGAGCTCCTTGGGATGCTTGAAGGTTAAAGTGCATAAAAAGCCCGCTGTAAGTGTTTTTGCCACAGGGGATGAACTCATCGAAGTGGGAACACCCCTTGAACCGAATAAAATCTACAATTCAAATTCACCGATGATGTCAAGTCTCGTCAAATTATACGGGGGTCATGTTGCAAGAGAAGTGGCTTTAAAGGACGATAAAGAAGTGCTCAAGAAAGAACTTTTAAAAGCATCCTTAGATTCAGATATTGTCATTTTCACAGGAGGAACCTCTGTTGGAACAAAGGACTATTTACCAGAAGTTTTGATTGAAAATGGGACCATATTAACTCATGGCGTGGCGATGAGGCCTGGTTCTCCAATATTGATCGGATATTTAAAAAATGGGACGCTTGTTTTTTGTCTGCCTGGAACCCCCGTCGCAGCCTATGTATGTTTTCTTTCTATGACGGGACTTGCATTGAGAAGAATGATGGGGTGCATTACCATGGATCCACGAATTGAAATTCATGCTACTATGGAAAGAGACGTTCCTGTTGGTAGCATGGGATATGTCCATCATCTTAGGGTTAAAATAGAAAAGTCTGAAGGAAATTATGTTGCCATACCCGTCAAACTAAAGGGATCAGGAATAATCAGCTCTTTAACTGAGTCTAATGGGACCGTTCTCATCCAACCAGACCAAGAAGGCTTGAAAAAAGGAGAGCGGGTGCCTGTAAAACTTCATCCAATATAAATACCAATATAAAAAAAAAATTACAGATCTGTTGCAATCATCACGTTTGATGCTTTAATTACAGCAGAGCATTTTTTCCCTTCCTTTAATCCCAATCGTTCAGTAGAGGATTTTGTAATTATCGAAACAATTTCAGCTCCTCCAGCTAATTCTATGGTTATTTCAGAATTGACAACTCCATGCTCGATTTTTTTTACGGTTCCTTTTAGCACGTTGCGTGCACTTAATAACGTCATAATAAAAAAAATTATTATCAACTATTTAATGATTATGCATCAATTTAATAAATATGAGTTTTTTTATAATCTAACCAAGATATTTTCAATCAGAAAAATATTTATAACGACATTAATAATTTCTCATCATTCTATCTTTCTTAATAATAAGATCTAATAAAATGTGTGTTATTGGAATTTTAATATAAATGTGTGAGAAAAAATTTATGACTTTGTAAATAGTTCGCAAATTATTTTTAATCCACATCTTATTCAAATTATAAGAGTTTTCATTATTGCAATACTCATCATGTGTGGGTTTTTTCTCGCAAATGTTCTCTATCCCTTTTTTCTTCGTTCAGTGTTTTTAAGCAATTTTTGGATTTGTGGATATTTCCTGAAAAAAAGATCGTAAAGTGAGCAAATTTGGAAAAGGAGTGATTTTTTTAGAGAAGAACCATTAATTAAATTATGGTTGAACCCTCCGAGATAGCAAGACAAATACAAGAAAAGTACAAGATTATTGGCAGGACCGAAGAATTACATAAAATCATATTAGCTCATTCCGTCGGGAAAAATATCTTGATCGAAGGAGAGGTCGGTGTCGGTAAGACAACGTTAGCAAGAGCAGTTTCATCTTTTTTGGATTCTGAATTTTATCGAATTGATTGTTCCGAAGAAGTCTTACAACATTCATTAGTAGGGTTTTTTGATCCTCCATTAGTGATTGCAAAAGGTTATATAGAAGAATCTTATGTGTATGGTCCGCTTCCCTCAGCAATGCAAAAGGGGGGCTGTTTATTCATAAATGAAATAAATAGAATGCCAGAAAGCACTCAAAATGCGCTCCTTACAGCACTTGATGAAAGAATCCTGGATATCCCGAAATTAAAGAAAATTATAGCGAACAATGGCTTTTTTGTAATCGCTACTCAAAATCCAACGGCACATATAGGAGTGACGGTAATGGGAGAAGCCTTAAAAGATAGATTTGTCTGGATCAAGCTTGATTACCAATCTTCGGAAGAAGAAATGCAAATTATTGTTCAAGAAGTTGGATTGAATGATGATGGAGTAATTATTGCTCAGATTTCTCAACAAATCATACAAGCCACGAGAAATACAACATCACTTCGTAGGGGAAGTTCAATAAGGGGTGCTATTGATTTGGCGGCTTTAATGGATAAAGAAGGAGATCGTAAAAGCACTAAAAATTGGATCAATAACGCAATTATGGCACTCTATAACAAAATTGAACTTGAAGATGGTATTAACAAGACAAAATCAGAAATTATCACGGATATCGTCCTTGCAACGTTGAATAAATCGGATTTTCAGTAATCGATGATTTCTCGGAGGAAAATTCCGAAGAGATTGAGAATAAACGGCTTCACGTGAGGCTTACAGACAGGCCAGCTGATAAAGAGATTTTACGCCTTGAAATCGTGCGAAAAAAAAAGAAAAGCCAAGATTATTACAAGCACCTAGCAAATACTCTGGATTATAAACAGGTCAAGGAAATGACCTATTTGGCCATCCAACATAAAAACCTTGAAGCTATCATGGGAATGTTAAATTCAAACGTGTATGCTGCCACGGATGCCCTTGATTGCGAGGAAGGGGTGAAATTCTTTTCAGAAAAATCAGAAGAATCCGGTGCATTCGTTCCTGAAGTATATTTTTTTGTTCGCCGTCCAATCTCGGAAAAATACAAGTATATCTTCAGGAGGTTGGCCCGCCAAAGCATAATTAGGATGTCATTGAAGATTACTAGTAAAGGAATTAAAGGACATTTTAAGCAAACCGTTCCAAGGTATGAGATTGGAATGCCCGAATTTGATCTAGATGAGACTATTCAACACAATCCCTTAAAGATATACGAAAAAACCTTGAACTATCAAGATATTTTCGGAATCAAGAGACAAAGAAAGAAAAGAAAAATCGTCATGATTCTTGACACGAGCGGGAGCATGTACGGGCGGCTTTTATTAAATGCGGCACTAACTACTTCCGTATTGGCTTATAACATGGATAAGGAAGATTATAGCATAGTCCTGTTTAATTCAACCGCAATGGTATTAAAGAAAATTGATGAAAAGAAAACGGTAAAAGACATCATTGACGAAATCTTGGATTCTGAAGCCGTTGGATTTACTAACATACATGTTGGTTTGGAAAAAGGATTGAAAGAACTCAATAAAATAAGGAAGAATCCTCAAAATCAATTTGGCATATTAATATCAGATGGAAATTATAATAGGGGGGATAATCCCATAGATCTTGCAAAAAAATTTCCATTATTACATGTAATTGGAATTCCTGCAGAGAATGATGCCGATAGAGGTATTGAAACATGTAGACAAATTGCCAAAGCCGGTAAGGGAAAATTTTATGCCGTAGGGGATTATAAAGAAATCCCTCGAGCACTTATAGAATTGCTTTCGCAATCCTAAATTTCACGGTCAGACATTTTTGCTAGGAATCTTATCTTCTTGTGATAATTATCCATATTTTTATATGATTTTTATACTTGTATCAAAAGAATTTTTTTACCATTTTCTTTTTTAATAATTACCTTAAAAACCTAGACTCCATTATTCTTTTAATAGAAATAAGGCATAATTATTGTTAGACTAACTTCAATTTAGGAGATACAAGAATGGTCCGACCCCCCACGGAAAAAAATATCTGCCTTCGGTGCAAGGGCTCTAGATTATTATGCGGCAAGAAAACCTGTCCGATCTTGTTGAAACAATCGGTGCTAAAATCGATGCTCCCTTATGAGTTTGGAAAGACAATGCGGGATGTGGAGATTTTCGGTTCTAGTCCCCCTGGTTTTTTTGTTGGACGTTTTAATTATCCCAACGTGAACATCGGACCGCTCGTTCCCTTTCAGGAATTTAACACAGGAATAGCAATTGATGATTATCACGTGTTCGATTCCCCAGAACTCTGGTTTGGTAAGCAATTGATCGACGTGGTTCGTTATAGAAGTTGCTTGGTTCGCAGCAATTTTAAAATTAATGTGAAAATAAGCCATCAAAAAACAAAGAACACCTTGTCACTAAAGGTCTCAAAATTGTTGGAAACATCCCAAGAGCTATCAATGGCGGCTCGACCCGTGGATACCGAAACAAAACTCGAAAAAATGAATCTTGGAATGATGTTAGATAATCATGCACTGCCGGTTGGGCCTAGTGGAAAAACAGAGAAAATACGAATTACCGAAAATGTTAAAGTCCACCCGAAAGTTGAATATTGTGTGGGAGATACTGAATTGAAGGCCAGCGATGCGATTTCTGAATACTTGTATTTTAAAGGGCACGTTCCGCAATCGACCATCGAGCGAGTGTTTTCAGCAGGCCTTTTGGGAGAAAAAAGTCATCGTAAGATAGTGCCGACACGATGGACTATAACTGCCATCGATGACTTGATATCCAAGCGCTTGATTAAAGAAATTAAAAAATATCCCGAAATCAATGATTACAGGATTTTTGAAAGCACGTATCTTGACAACCATTTCAAACTACTCTTGTTTCCCGGCAAGTTTGCCTTCGATATGAATGAAGTGTGGGCGCCAAACACCTTATGGAACACGTCCCTTACGGGAGATAATCGCAATTTAACACCTCAAATCATGAATGATTTTGAATTTTATTCTGGGCGGAAAAACTACGCCAGCAACATAACTGGGGCATATTATGCTGCTCGGAAGTCCGTGTGCGAATATTTATACAAAATCGGGAGGCAAGCACGCGTCATTATTTTTCGAGAAGTCTCTGGCGGCTACCTGGTTCCTTTAGGGGTGTGGGTAATACGGGAAACGGTCAAAAATGCTATGGAAACTTCAACCCCCCTCATTTTGGATGATTTTGATGACTCGCTTGAAAAAATGGGTGAAGGTCTCATGGTAAACCTTAAACAATGGAAAAAAAAGAGCAGGATGATTGAATTCATCAAGAATCAAAGAACACTCGATGATTTTGTATGAAGAATCAATAGAAAATTTTAATATCATCCAAATCAAACTTGAGTATGAAGGGAAAATAAAAAATATCTTGAATTCTTGAAAATGTTAAAAAAATTAATATATACATTTATGATTTCCTCTTATATAGAATTATTTTGAAGTGAACGTAAATGACACATAAACCGATTGTATATTGGGCACCCCCCGGAGAAATTCCGGCCATCAAGAATGATGCCAATAACATGATAACGAATAATTTAGTGAAGACACGCTTGATTTTGGACAAGATCTTGGACAATATTAACTCAGGAGATAAGGTTGCTGTGAAGGTTCATGTTGGAGAAGCACATAACACCCATTACTTGCGTGCTGATTATGTTCGAGAGGTTGTAAGAGCCATTAAAGAAAAGGGAGGCATTCCCACGCTCGTTGAGACGCAGGGATTAGGCCTGCACTCGCAGACCATAGATTTTTCAGAGGGATACAATATATGCATCGCCCATAGGACGTGTTCTGAAGATCACGAGAAAATCGCAATACTACACGGATACAATGAACAGGTGACGGGAGCCCCATTAAAATTTGTAGATGGTGAAAGGGGGCTTGATGGAAAGCTGATTGATATTGATGGAATTCAGCTGAAGAACGTCTCTATTGGGACCGGACTTTTTGAATTTGATAAATTCGTCGTGGTTTCCCATTTTAAAGGGCACCCTCAAGCAACTTTTGGGGGTTCGCTCAAGCAGCTCGGAATTGGAAGCGTGACGAAGAGGAACAAGCATTTAGCGCATTATTATGACCTGATTAGAATTAATCAGCAGGTTTGTCACACGTCAAAATGCAAGCAACAATGCGTGCCCTCCTGCCCGGTTAGAGCAATCAGAATCGAAGGAGAAAACGCTATCATCGATGCTCTTACCTGCTATGGATGTTTCGCGTGTACATCCAGTAAAATATGTCCTGTAGAGGGGGCTATAGTGAAACCCGACGTGACGAATGCCAAGGATATCTGCGAGCGTTTTATCGATAATGCCTTGGGAGTATTATCTTCAATCGGGCGCGAAAAATTTAGATTCATCAATTTTGTTTTTGATGTAACGCTCATGTGTGATTGCGTAGCAAATCCTGGCGCTCCTGTGGTGCCCGATCTCGGCATATTGGGTTCAAAAGACCCCGTTGCTCTCGATAAAGCTTGTATTGATTTGGAAATAAATGCTCCCGGGTTGCCAACCCTAAAACCAACTGGAAAATGGAGTGATCCCCTTCCCTCAGGAGTTGAAAAATTCAGCGTGTTAAATCCCTTATCAAAAGATGTGAATGTCAATTACCAGTTCAACGCTGCTTTGAAAAATAATCTTGGTTCTATTGAATATGAATTAAAAAAAATATGAATCAATGAATGAGTCTATAAATATGAAGAAGTCCATGTTCTTG
>DXJM01000503.1 GCA_019057355.1 Promethearchaeota archaeon
ATTTTAGCTTAATATTAGCTTATCTTTACAATAGGTTTTATTGTAGATTTTACATAAATCATATTTTTTTCTTTAAAATCATTTTTCAAATGAATGTTTAGTACTTCATGTTCAGATTTAAACCCATAAAAAGGAGCATGATATTGTTTTTCGATAGTTAAATTAATAACTCGATCGGAATCTACAGATAGAATTAATTGATTATCAATAATAACACTATCTTTTACCAAGATCAAATTCACTACATCATTAAAGTGATAATAGATATTAATCTCGCTTTCATGTTTTTGGGCATTTTTTTTTATTTGATATATTGAATCTTCAATGGTAATGGTTGCTAATTTCATATTTGTAATCGCTTTTCTTTTTACCTGAAAGCCTTTATACCCATCATGAGAACATGTTAATTCAATTTGATCGTCATTTTTAGAAAAAATTCTTTTAATTTTTGGCAGGTTTTCCCAACTAAAATAAGATTGAAATTCTGCTTGGTTATTGTGATCAATTGTTAGAACATTATGAGCCTTACTGCTTCGAAACAAATTACGTTCGCTTAAAGATCGATTATATGATGAAGTTCCCGAATCTATCATAATATCATTACCATTATAAGAAAATATTATGTTTGTAATGCTACTATGGGAGTGTGCCCCTTTAAACGCCCCAAACTTGCCACAATCCATAAAAAAATAATTTGCATCAGGAGTCCATTTGTTTCTTATCATAAAATAACCCGCCTTATCGAAATATCTCCAATTCATTGAAGGTTTCTTAATGAGAAGCGATTTAAATATTTCACATCCATTTTCTCCTAATAATAATATACTACTCGGATAAAGTTTTTGGTAGATATATTTTAAATCGGATCTACCAAATAAGATTGCTCCTAAATTAAACAAGCAATTAAGTTTTTTCTTTGGATCATTCAATAAAATTACCATTCCATCGTCATTATCTCCAATTATAGGTATTTGACCATTTGGCTTAACAACATAAAGGAGATAATCAAGCATTTTTTCAATAACAATTCTCTCTTTATCTATCACTTCGTTGGGATTTATTACTAGATGTAAAAGAAAGAATTCTAAAACGAATCTATGATAATTGGATGATTGTTCTATATTAGTTCCATCAGACCGAACTTGTAATTTGAGTTGTAATCTGAATTTTTTAAAAAACTTATTTTTCCATTTACTTATGGGTCTTATTTCTTCAAATACCTTAGAAAACAAGCATAATCCAAACAGATCTCCAATAGTATGATTCAATGAGCGTTTTGTGTAAAAGTTCCTCAAATAATATGAATGTTCAAACAAAGATTTAAAAATAGTTCTAAAAAAATCATTATTATTTATCTCTTTAGAGCTTTTAAAAAAGTATAGCGAAAATATCCAAGAAGTTAACCTTATGGAGACCTCCAGACCAGAAAACCAATTGATTCCATATAAAGGAGGATTATTCTTTATCCAATCTATAACTATCGTTTTAAATTCAAGAGCATAGTTTTCATCACCTGTAAAATAATATGCAAATCCTAAATATGGAAGAAACTGATGCCGATTAAATTCCCAAACATATTTTACATCAACCTCAGCTTTTTTTGGATAAATATCTATCATTTCAGACTTTTTATAATCCCAAAAAAAATCATTGAAGAATCCATAATTCCATTTTATATTTTTTTAAATTGATAATCTTTCTCGAAAATTGTAAATTCCTTGTTAATTACTTTACATGCTAAATTTATATATTGTTTTATTTTATTTGAACAATGTTTGTTTAAGCATTCCAATATTTTTTCTTTTTCATCATCATCATTATACGCAAATATATTCTTCTTAAAAAAAATAGTTCTCAGTTCCTCATAATTCAATAATTTCTTAAAAAAGTTCTCTAAAAGCGAATCCGAGAAATAAGAACCACGAAGAATCTCCCTTTTCTTTTTAATTTTAAAATTGAAAAGATAATTTAGCAGCATTTGCTTATAAAAATTATTAAGATTATAATAATTAAAATTTTTAAATATTTGAATAATGTTCATGATAAATCCAAAACCTATGATAATTAATTTAAAGAGTTACAATGCATAATTTTTTAGTAAATATAAAAATAATAATTTGGTAAATAAGAACAATACAAAAATGATATATTTAATTGCTGGGGCAAGACCTAATTTCATGAAAGTTGCTCCTTTAATAAAAGAATTAAAATTACAGGATATAGACTACAAATTAATTCATACGGGACAACATTATGATTATAACATGTCCAAGATTTTTTTTAAGGATTTAGGAATGCCAGAACCAGATATTCACTTAGATGTAGGGTCACATTCTCATGCCGTGCAAACAGCAAAAATTATGATTGAATTTGAAAAAATTATTCTTCAAGAGAAACCTAGTGCAATAATAGTTGTAGGAGATGTAAATTCTACAATTGCTTGTGCCCTTGTTGCTAAAAAACTATTTATTCCAATAATACATGTAGAAGCAGGATTAAGGAGTTTTGATCAAAGAATGCCGGAAGAAATAAATAGAATCTTAACGGATGGATTATCAGATTTACTTTTTACAACGGAGAAAACAGCAGAAATTAATTTAAAAAAAGAAGGTATTGATTCTAAAAAAATTTTTTTTGTAGGAAATGTAATGATAGATTCCTTGATAGAAAATATTGAAAAAACAAAAAATTTACAATATTACAAAAAATTTGATTTAAAAGAGAGCGATTATGCTTTAATGACAATACATCGCGCTTCTAATGTTGATAATAAGGAAATGTTGGAAAAAATTATCGATATTTTTGTTCATATCCAAAAGAAGATAAAATTATTTTTTCCAATGCATCCACGAACAAAAAAAAATCTTGAAAAATTCAATTTAATTGATCAACTCAAGAAAGAGAATATTATTTTTTCGGAACCTTTAGGATATTTAGAGTTTTTGGATTTAATGAATCATTCTCGATTTATATTAACAGATTCCGGTGGAATTCAAGAAGAAGCATCATTTCTTAAAATTCCCGTCTTAACGCTAAGAGAAAATACTGAACGACCCATCACTATTGAACAAGGAACAAACACATTAGTTGGAAATGATTTTGATAAGATAAATTTTCTCGTGGATGATATTCTTACCAATCAATACAAAAAAGGTAAAAATATAGAAAAATGGGATGGTGATGCTAGTAAAAGAATTGTCAAAATTATAAAAGAAAAAATATTCAACAAGTCTTAAATCATAGATA
>DXJM01000003.1 GCA_019057355.1 Promethearchaeota archaeon
GTAAGTAATTTTAATTGTAATCTATTCTTAATTTTCAAATAATTATATTTTTAAGAGAATTTCGAGATATACAGTAATAAAAAAATGAGCGATCTAAAATTAGAAGTAACATATTTTGAAAAAACAGGGCTGCAAAATACGGATAATGCTCTAAAAATAGCCTTAAAATATGCAAAGCACCTAAATATTAATGATATTGTCTTTGCAAGCACCACAGGAATGGTTGCTGAAAAAGCACTTGAGTTTTTCGATCCTGAAGAGTATAATATCATAATAATTACACACGCGTATTATTTTACTGGATGTACATTGAGACAAGAATTTCCTGAAGAAAAATTAGCACAATTAAAAAATAAAGGATTAAAATTACATTCAAGTACTCATGCGATGAGTGGAATTGAAAGAGGTATGAGAATAAATAAAGAACCTTGGCAATTCGTAGATTTATATGCTAAAATGATAGGAATGCAATTCAGTCAAGGTGTAAAAGTATGCATTGAAATTGCGACCACGACCTGTGATGCAGGATTAGTTTCTGATTTGGATAGAGATATTATTTGTGTGGGAGGAACCGGAAAAGGTGCTGATACGGTTTGCTTGATAAAACCCGCACCTACTAGTGAATTTAAGAAACTTAGAGTAAAAGCAATATTGTGCAAGCCTTTATAGTAATAATTTAAATAGGGCAAGAATTTCTAATGGAGAAAATATCTGTTGAAGAAATCATTAATATTCGAAAATCTTTTGGAGATTTAGTTCATTATACTCCTCTAAATAAAAGCCATACATTTTCTAGGCTTTGTGGAAATGAAATATTCCTAAAATATGAAAACATTCAAAGAACCGGTTCGTTTAAAATTAGAGGCGCATACAATAAAATCCTAAAATTAAGTGATGAAGAAAGAACCCGAGGAATAATAACGGCTTCGGCTGGAAATCATGGTCAAGCAGTAGCTCTTGCTGCACAACGATTCAATATTAAATCAACAGTAATCGTTCCCGAAGGCGCTCCAATTGTTAAGATTGAGGCGATTAAAAATTATAACCCCCGAGGGAACGTAGTTGAATTTGGTTTAACTTATGATGATGCCTATCAAGAAGCTCTAAAATTATCAAAAAAAAATAAATTAACTTTTATTCATGCTTATGATGACCTCGATGTAATTAAAGGACAAGGTACAGTTGGAGTTGAAATAATGGAACAACTACCAGATCTAGATTGTATCTTCTGTCCAATAGGGGGTGGTGGGTTAATCAGTGGAATTAGTGCTTATTGCAAGAAAGTTAATCCTTCGATAAAAATAATAGGTGTTGAATCAGAAAATGCTCAATCAATGCTAGGATCGTTAAAAAACAATAAAATCACGGTTCTTGCTTCAAACCCAACAATTTGTGATGGGATCGCCGTGAAGGAACCTGGAAAAATTACATTTGAAATAATAAACGCTAATGTTGATGATATCGTTCTTGTTTCTGATGAAGAAGTTGCAAATTCTATTCTATTATTAATGGAAAGAGCAAAAACATTTGTTGAAGGTGCTGGAGCTGCAGCGCTCGCAGCTGTTTTAAACAATAAAGTACAAATAAAAGATAAAAAAATCGTGGTAATATTATCAGGAGGGAATTTAACGCCTAATTTAATTAATAGAATAATCTCAAAAGGTTTAATCAAGGAAGGAAGGCTTTTAAAATTTAAGTTGACAATCCCGGATACTCCTGGAGAATTACTAAAGATACTAAACATAATCGCAAGTGAGAGAGGAAATATCGTAACAATTATTCATGATAGAGAACGTCTTGAATTAGAATATCAAAAAAGCGAGGTAATTATTGAAATTGAAACAAGACATTTTGATCATATAAATCAAATCATTTCAAAATTAGAAAAGGAATTTAAAATTGAATTATTAGCATTTTAAAATGTGGTTAATGATTCTTTTCAAAAATAAATATATTTCTTGATTAGTTATATCCTTTGATTATGTCGCTCTCGTCAGAATATTTAGAAATTATCAATAAAATCTCAGAATCCTTTTTCATCCCGCCAATTAAGGATGTCATCATTCCTTTAAATGATGAAAGAAATAAGAATTCTAATTTTGCTGCAATAATTTTAGATGATAATAGTGTTGGTATTTTTTTCATCAATTTAAATCAAAATATTAAAGATTTGATGCAAAAAACAAATTTTCAAGTCTATAAAGGTATGGATCCATCATTTTTAGCCCGAAAATTTTCCTCTAATAATTTATTCGATAAGTGTCTCAGGTTAGGGTGTATAAATGCCATAAGTCAGTATATTTTTAAAAAAAATAAATTTCACTTTGATTATACAACAGATTCCTTAGGACTTTTAGATGCAGATGAAACGGATATAATAGGAATGGTGGGATTTTTTCCCCCTCTCGTGCAAAGGATAGCAAATAAAGCAAATCGTTTAATTATTCTTGAAAAGAAAAAAGAGTTAATAAACAAAAATAAAAACTGGTTAGTTACATTAAATCCTAAACACTTGGAATCTTGTAATAAAATTCTAATTACTAGTACAACGATAATGAATGAGACCATCGATGATATTCTATTTCATTGTACTAATGCCCAAAAGATATCTATCATAGGACCTACAGCAGGATTTTTACCCGATCCTTTATTTAAAAGAAATATAGATGTGATTGGGGGAACTAATGTCCATGATGTCGATTTATTTATAAAATCTATCACAAATAACTTAAAATGGGGCAAAGCTGTTAAAAAATATACAATTGAGAGAAAAAAATATAAGAGTTTTGAGATTTTTTCCTAAGAAATTAATAAAAAAATGGAATAATGATATTTACTCCATTAATTTTTGAGTATTTTTATGCTTCTTAAAACAAAAAAATCTCTTGAAATGCAATTTATGGTAATACCAGTAATGATTGCTATTTTTCCTTGAAAAACCTCATATTCTTTTCTCAAGAATTCATCAATCATTTTAGTAACTTTATGTGAGATTAATTCATAATTTAAAATACTTAATTTTATAATCTGGGTGTTTACATCCTCTATTTTGAGAATTTCTCTAAGTTGGCTTGGATATTCTTTTATTAATGTTTCATGAAGTAAAATTCTTGTAGGATCCAAGTTATCATGATCAGGAACTATATTAAACGTTTCTACATCTCCAGCTCGCTTTAATTCATTTAAAAATCCCATCATTGCTCCACAGCAAGCTGTTGGGTTCTGTTGACCCGGTCTAATGAGCCTTCCATATAAAAAAACATCTTTTTTAATAAAGCCTACGTGTGGACTAATAAAAAAAATTAAATTCCCCTTAGTTGTTTGGCCAGTTTTAGCAGAATGATAATCCGGAACATGATGACTCGCTGCAATTATTGCCGATACCCCTCCAATCGGATAGCCTGCCACCCCTCCTAAATGAAATTCCCTTCCATAAATTCTTGTTAGCGATTTTTCCATGTTTTCTCTGATTTCTAATCTATTACAATCATCTGAGCAAACACTAAAAACAAGCCGAGAATTATCTCCATTAAAATCACTTGACATTATTTTTTCTTTAATTACATCTTTACATTCCCCTATGTCTAAAACCTGTCCCCAATTTTCATAATCTGAAGCAATTTTTTCTTGGAATTCTTGCATTAAAAATCATCTCTTTTAAATTGAAAAATA
>DXJM01000047.1 GCA_019057355.1 Promethearchaeota archaeon
TCCCAACGGACGTGCCGGAAGCGCTCCGTCCGGGCGATGTCAATGAAATGAGGAGTGCTAAAGAGGTAAATCCACTAGCAAAAAAACAGGGAATTTCAACTGAAACAAGAGTAAAAGAAGAGATAAAATATTATTTATGGGAAAATATCCAATCTAAAGAGGAAAATTTCTTTATGGTTAAACTAAGAGGATATTCAATGAGTCCTAAATTGAAACCAGGAGTTGATGTAGCTGTAAAAGAAATGCCATTAGGTACTCAATATATAAAAGGTGATATTATTGTCTTTGAAAGATATGGAGTACAAATCATTCATAGGGTTGAAGATAGCTTTATATCTGATAAAGATGGAAAGAGATATTATGTTACTAAGGGGTTAAATCCTGAAACAAATCCTAGAGCTGATATAAGACCTGTTTCTGAAGATATGGTCTTAGGAAAAGCTGATTTCTCAATAAAAAATATTGCTAAACTTTTTGAACTTGTAAAACAAGGTAAGATTGCTTATTTTGATGTTTTGGCAATGTCTGAAACTAAAGAAAAGGTAATACTTGCTAAGGAGAAACTAAAAGGTTTGATTGAAGAGATCTCAAAAGAATTTGAAATAGATGATAATGAACTCTCTATAATTTTATTTAATGATGCTAAAGCTTTCAATAAAGCATTTTTTAGAGGAATTGGAAATAAATTTTTAGATAATTTTGAATATTACATTCTTGAATTGATGTATAATATTCATATGAAGCATTTCCAAGACTTTTCAAAATTTACTGATAAAATTACTAACAATGATGAATTTTTAGAGAAAAAGAATATAATTTTACAGAAATGTATAGATACATTAGGATATGATCTTGAATATATAGGATGGAAATCAGGAGAACTAAGAGATTTGGAATTATTTAGGACATTTATCAAAATCATTAACGATATTAAGGAAAAAACAGGTATTAAAAACATTAAATCAGGGTCACTTAGTTTACGAGAGGTTAATAAGTGGTATACAAATAATTTACCAATAATAGATAAAATCATTCATACATATCTTCAAAAAAGAGCCATTTCATGGGAAGATAAATCCCGATTTGCTAGCCACTTAAGAATTATAATGCGGATTTTAGCGAGAGATATATCAAATGATAATGGAATTTTTTTAACAAAAAATCGACCTGTCAAACCTTGGGGGTATTATTTAGATAGAACTGCTGTTAAAATAATGATGGAAAATGGGGTGCTATGGGATGAGACATATCACCCAAATGGATACTATACACAAATATATAGAGATCTTGGTTTTGATATGGATGAATTATACGAGAGAGTATATTGGAATACAATGAATCCAAATCCTATCCACGATCAATTAGATACAAATAATATTTTGTAATAAAAAAGAAATTCTTTGATAAATTAAAATCTAATGTTATCTAATTATATATTTATAATCAAAAATTTCAATTTTTTTTATTCTTCAATTGTTTACAGTATTTAACAATTAGTTCCGGGCTATTTATTTTAAAGATTGGACTATATCCTCCCAATTTTTCCATTAAAGTTAGAGGAATGTTTGTATCTTTTAAATACAAATATTTCAATTTTTCAAGATTTTCCAAACCCTCAATAGTCAAGATAGGATTATTATTAAGATTTAATTCTTCTAAATTCCTTAAATTTGATAAACCCTCTATTTTTTTTATTAAGTTATTACTAAGATTTAAATCACGTAATTGAGTATTTACATCTAAATTTTCAATTTTGCTTATTATATTTTTTTCAAGACCCAATAGAATTAAATTTGAGAGGTAATCTAAACCTTCAATTTTATTAATTTGATTATTGCTTAAGAAAATCTTTTCCAAATTTATATTTTTATCAAATCCCTCTATTTTTTTTATACGATTTCCTGTAAGATATAATCGCTTAAGTAAAGTAAGATTTTTTAAATTCTCTATCTTAGAAATTTTATTACCAGATAAATTTAATAAGTTTAAATTCCTACAATTTTGTAAGCCCTCGATCTTCGCAATTTCATTTTTGGTAATATTTAATTCCTGCAAATTAATAAGAGTTTCCAATTCCTGCATCTTATTTATTTGATTACGATTAAGTCTTAATTTTTTTAAATTAGTAAGTGTTTTAAGACCTTCTATCTTTTGAATTTGATTGTCACTTAGATCTAATTCTACAAGCTTGGGTAGGTTTTCAAGTCCATTTATTTTTTCAATTAGATTATCATGAAGAATTAATTCTTTAAGTTTAGTTAGTTTTTCAAGCCCAGTGATTTTTTTAATGTTATTATTAGATAAATCTAAAATTCTTAAATATATACAATTTTCTAAACCTATTATTTCTGTAATCTCATTAATTTCCTGATTTCTAAGCACCAATTCAAAACCAATAATAACTTTTTCTTTTCCATTTATTATAACCTTATCATAATCAGAAAAGGCTATTTCTTTTTCTTCTTCATTTAAATAGTAGAAATAATCTGCTTCTTTAAGAAATTGGATTACTGGGAGGTATTTACATTGAATTCTTTTGGTTATTTCTTCTTTAAAAACTTTTCTTGCTTGAGGATCTCCTTGATCGGTTAACTTTTTTAATAATGGAAATGCTAAATTGCTATGTAAAAGGCGTGTATCGTAATCATTCTCATTCCAAACTTGGAAATTTGAACAATGACCCCAAAATTCAACCTCAGGTGGAATTTGAAATTTTTTAATATTATCCCTCTCTAAAGAGCCATCTAATTTTTCTGCGGCTTCATCAATTGATTCAATATCATCTAAATCTGTGATCTCATCAACTTTTATATTCAATAGAAGAAATTTACATTGGTTGAACCGTTC
Organism: Promethearchaeota archaeon; assembly: GCA_019057355.1. Taxonomy (GTDB): domain Archaea; phylum Asgardarchaeota; class Lokiarchaeia; order Sigyniarchaeales; family SOKP01; genus FT1-020. Next base: position 2,848 of record DXJM01000047.1, read on the forward strand.
CCCCATTACATAGATAATGGTCTTACCATTTTCTAATTTCATTGTAATGTAATCGTTGACTTTAAATTCCTTTAATCCCTCTGAACTCAATATAACTTCTTTCCTTTAAATTTAAAATGTTTAATTCTAATTAAAAATGGTCTTTATCTTAATTAAATATTAGTCTCAATAGATTTCAAGATTTAGATCTGCGATGATTCTTATAATCCATTAAAATAAAAAATATTTTCCTTTCTCTCCCTTATGGAATCAAACAGATTTTCCTTTTTTTTGTAATTTTTATTAATAATTAATATATCTAACTTTTATAAATCTCCATACCATACTTGAATGATATCAGAACGATTTTCTTCATGATATTCCTTAATCTGGGTTATGTATATGTATAGAATTTTATTAAAGTTAATCTTATGATATTTCATTGGGAATATTATCTCTGAGGGGGCTTTTTTATAAGAATCATATGTATTTATTCTAATTTTTCCCTCTTTAGGAGTATTATCATTAAGATTTTTAAACATCCATTCTCTTATCCTTTTAATATTCTTCAATTTTTTCTTAAATTGATCATTATAGCGGCGATTTTTTCGCATCATGAAAAACGGTGAGGGATGAAAACCCTTGCATTCAATTATTAGGATATAATCTTTTTGATAACCAATTAAATCCAATTCAACATCCTTTTTACTTATATGTAATTCCTTACCAACGATGATCACTCCATGCTTTTTTAATCGTTTCTCGATTTCTATGATTGATTCCTTTTCGTATTTTTGAGCTAACTCATTATTTATTCTCTCTTTATGGAGTGCATAATGTAATAATCA
>DXJM01000504.1 GCA_019057355.1 Promethearchaeota archaeon
CTAATTGGAAAAAAATGGAAAAAATGACAGTTCAATTTAAAGTAGATGAAAATAAATCCTGGTTTCAGAAATGGTGGCCTAAAAAAGTCCCTAAAAATATAGAATTTAAAGAAATATCTGGAGGAGCCTTTTTTGAAGAGCAAAGAAAGCATTATAAAAATGATAATATGATGTGGTTTTTAAAAACATGGATGACCTATGATGAGGCAGGAAATTTAATAGATTCACTAGGAACGGCATTACACAATTTAGGGGTAAAAAAAGGAGATTGTATGGCACTTCTTTTACCTAATAGTTTTCAATATGTAATATGTTTCTATGCATCTTTAAAGATTGGAGCTATAGCTACTGGAGTTAATCCCACTCAAAAGCCTCTTGAAGTCTTACATCATTTAGAAACGACTAATGCTAAATTTTTAATCGTTCTTGATGCGTTATACAGTAAACTGGTTGCTCCCATAATAAATAAAACTAATATCGGTATAGTAATTTATACAAATGTCGCTGATTTGGCCTCTGGAATTCCAAATTATCTTAAAAAGATTGGTAAATTAGCTGGTAAGATACCCAAAGGTATAGTTGATTTCACCCCTTCTTATAAATTTCTTGATCTTATAAAAACAATTCCCAATCTTCCAAAAATCACAATAAATCCTCTAGAAGATACTGCAACGTATATCATGACAGGAGGAACTACAGGCATCCCTAAAGTTACAAATTTAACTCATTTTAACATTGTTTCAAATGCATTACAATGCATGACATGGTTGGGAGGGGTGCAACCAGGATTAGGAGATATAGGTGTTTTGCCTTTGTTTCATTCATTTGGGTTGACTGCCGTGATGAATGCTTGTATTGCTCTTGGTGGGTGGATGATGCTTTTTCCAAAGCCTCCTGAAACGAAAGAATTACTCAAAACCATTCAAAAATTACCAGCACCCAAATCATTAGCATATGCGGGAGCAGAAATACTTTTTAAAAGACTCGCAGAATTTCCAAAATTGAATAAATATGACGCAGTGAGCAAATTAAGGTTATGCATTTCTGGAGCGGGTCCTTTACATGCGCCTGTTCAAGAGGCATTTCAAAAAGCAACTGGTGGATCTATTGTTGATGGTTATGGTCTTTCAGAAGCAAGTCCCGTTGTTAGCTCTGGTAACTTGTTTGAACCAAGCCCTCTAGGGACTATAGGAATGCCCATTCCCGGAACTGATTGGGGGATCTTTAAGGCAGAAGATTTAACATTGGAAAATGGTCCTATTGCTGACGGATTACCAGGGTCTAAATATGGTGAAGAACATAGTGGTGAAATTTGTGTGTGTGGTCCTCAAGTGATGAAAGAATATTTAAACCATCCTGAAGAAACTGCCAATACATTGCAAGAATGGAATGGAAGATTGTGGTTACGCACCGGGGATATTGGATTTATGAGAGAAGATGGCTTGGTAACTATTAGAGATCGTAAAAAACAATTGATAAAGATTGCTGGACATTCAGTTTACCCAAAAGAAGTTGAAGAATTCTTAATGAGACATGAATCTGTATCAGAAGTTGCAGTTTCAGGGTTACCTGATCCAGAAGGTAAAGTTGGCGAAATAATTAAAGCATGGGTCGCTTTAAATCCAGGATATGAAGGAAAAACTACACCTGATGAATTGAAAAAATGGTGCGAAGACAATTTGACAAAATGGAAATGCCCTACATTAATTGAATTTATTCCAGAAATTCCCAAAAGTATTTTAGGTAAGGTTGAGAGAAGACAGCTACAAGAAGCTGATCCCCTATGGAGAAAAGCTCATTAAGAATTGCGTGTTTTTCTTTTCTTCTTTTTTTTTATTTTATGAATAGTTATTTTTCTTTTTGATGAAGAAGTTACTAATCTTATTTGTTTTTATAGAATCTTTTCCTTACTAAAAATTTCAAGATGGTCCTTTTGTCTAATTGTATCCTTTTATATTTGAGATTAGTCTTCTTTAAACTTCTCCCAGTTTTTTCTTCGGAAACCACGGAATAAAGGCGCTAGTACGCCTTTTATAATCTATATATTCAGGATTTCCTTCATATCGCTTGTTTAAAAGCCTCACGCCTGAAACTTTTATTATCATAAAATTGATTAGGATTGGTCCAAATACGGTTAACAAGCCCCAGGGAACTCCTGTTGCAACGATAAAAAGGCCCCACCACATGGTAACTTCTCCAAAGTAATTTGGATGTTGTGTATATTTCCATAATCCCTCATCGAGTACATTTTTTGTTCTATTAGGATTTTTCAAGAATTTATTTAATTGATAATCTCCAATAAATTCAAAATAAAATCCAAGAATCCAAACTGTTACACCGAGAATTAAGCTAATAAATCTCCAATCTAAAAAGCAAACAATTAAAGCACTAGAAGTCGCATTAATAAAGATTACAGGAAATACAACTAAAAAAATAATTAACCCTTGAAACATGTATATCTTTCCATAACTTTTTATTAATACCTTGTCACCAAATCTTTCTCTCATTGCTTTATATCGATAATCTTCTGATTTTCCCCAATTTCTAATAGTTACATACGTTGATAGTCTTATCCCCCAAATTGTAACCAAAATAGTTACAATTATTTGTCGAATTACCAATGTACCCGATAATAATAGACTTGTCCATGCTACTATTACAAAACCAGCCCCATAAAAACTATCAATGACTGCATTATTTTTCTTAATTGTACCTATCAAAAATGCAATATTCATATAAATAAACAAAATCAATGCTGTAAATAATATGTTAAGAATCATAGTTTTTCACTAAAAATGAGTATTTCATGGTTGTATTTTTTTCAGTGCGATCTCATACCCTAGTTGCTCCCCAAAGCTACCGAGTAATGGAGCAAAACCACAATC
>DXJM01000505.1 GCA_019057355.1 Promethearchaeota archaeon
CGTCTAGCGCACGCTGGCGCTCCAGGGCAAATGCTTTTTCCGCAACGGAACCCTCGATGGCTTTTGCTGTCTCTTCCATGTCAACGGTGATGACCTTCTTTTGTTCGTCTAGCGCACGCTGGCGCTCCAGGGAAAATGCTTTTTCCGCAACGGAACCCTCAATAGCTCTTGCCGTTTTTTCAATATCAGGATTTATGTTTTTAAGCTGATCATCTAGAGCTCTTTGTCTTTCGATTAGAAAAGCTTTTTCCTCGACTTTAGATTTAATTTGTTTTGCTGGAGTAAGTATATCGGGATGAACGTCTTTTAATTTTGCTGCTTGTTCTTTTTTTTGATCAATCAAAAAGGCTTTTTCATTAATTGAACTTGAAATTTGTTCTTTACTTTCTTCAATAGCTTTTTTCCTTTCTTCTTCAAATGATTTTAAATACTCTTCTCTCTCTTCTTTTTTTTTCTGATATAAAGCATCAACAATTTTCTTTTGTCCATTAATGGAATCTGGGTTATTATCTTCATTTTCCAAAATTCTCACATCCTAAGAATAAAAACTACTTGCTATTATATTATTATCAACTCCAGATATATTAATTTATTTGTAAAAAACGGATATAAAATCATTATTTATTTATAAATGTGTAATATTTCCAAATACATATTCAACATGTATAGAACAATAACGGGATTACCATGGAAAATCATAAAGAAAAGTTGGAACGATTTAACATCAATCAAAAATCAGCAATGATTGCTATAAGTCTATGTATTTTTGTGGATGTTTTGGGATATTCCATGATATTGCCATTATTACCTAATATCGTTAATGATGTATATGGAGAACCTGTTTTTTTAATAGGTATCGTTATTGCTTCAAATGCGGCTACAGCACTCATATTTGCTCCAATCTGGGGTAAATTAAGCGACCTATATGGTAGAAAACCAATATTATTAATTTCACAAGCAGGAACTTTTATGTCCTTTCTTCTATTAGGATTTTCTAATTCACTCGTAGTTATTATTACATCAAGAATCCTCGATGGAGTGTTTGGGGGTCAAATTCCCATAATACGCGCATATATAGCAGATATTACAGAATCTGAAACGAGATCTACACAGATGGGGAGATTTACGGGCATTATGGCTTTTGGAATGATTTTTGGCCCTGCGATAGGAGGGTTGATGGGATATATATATTGGCGCATACCCCCTTTCATCGCATCGGCTCTTTCATTAATTTCGATACTGCTCACGGTTATGATTCTCGCCGAGAGCATGCCTAAGGAACGCATTTTAGAAAGAAAACATGTAATTACCTTACACAAGAAAGAAAATCATGGGAGAAAACAAAAAACGTTAACGAGGGTTGTATGGCTAAGGTTAGGACAATTTTTTTTCGTGAGCTTCATCGTCTTCATGTTTAATTCCAGTTTTTCCGAGGTCATCCAAACACGATATGGACTAAATCTCGCTCACGTAGGAATTTTTGCCGCAATAGCGGGAATTTTAATGATTTTATTCGGAATATTTTTGACAAAACCCCTTATTTCTAAGCATGGTGAGAAAAAGATATTGATACTTTCCATTATTTCAGGTATTTTTGTCTCATTATTATATCCTTTCATGAACGATGCGTGGATGCTCTTTGTATTTGTGACCCCCTTTGTGTTTTCAAACGTGTTCTCGAAAACAATTACAATGACCACCCTTAGTAGGGGTGTTGATGAGCATAACCAAGGAATAGTAAATGGTTGGGGGATGAACATGCAATCAATTAGTCAAATTATCGCCCCTATTATTGCTTATTTATATTTAGATACCAGCATGTTGAATATTTCTGCATTGATGGTCGATTCTTATTTTTTATTAGGATTTACCAGTGCCATGGCAATGTTGATACTTCTTCTTTTAGTATTGATTGATATTAAATATTTTTCCAAAGATTATCAGCAACCAAAATTAATTAAAAATCTCTATCCAGAAACTTTTTAAGAATAATACGTATTGAGAATTTTTCAGGAATGAACATTATAATTATATGGTTATAATTTCGTTCATGAGCATTTCCAAAATGGTGTTGTTTAAAATAGAATATAGAAAACTTCGGACACATGTCCAAAATGGACAACTTTAAATTTGATGCTTTCTACATATTCTTTGTGAACTAGGCATGTTTAATAGAGAAGGAAACAATTTCAATTTTAATGATGGTCCATGCAGGTACATGGGACAAGGCGCTCCAAAAGATCACGATAAACCTCCATTCTATAGAGGACTTCCTCCTCCTTTTGGTTCCCTACCCCCCTTTCCAGGACCACATAATACCCCGACCTTACCCATGGGTAGAGAAGCCTTTCAAGAAATAAGAGATTACATGCTACTAATAATTCTTTCCGAATATCCGGAAGGGATAACGGGATATCAATTACAAGATATGTACAAATTTCCTCGAGGAACTCTCATTAGATCACTCCAAGATTTAGAGGAGAAAGGTTATCTAAAGACTCGAGATGAGATATTAGAAGGACGGGCACATAAATTTTATTTAATGACTGAAACAGGAAAGAGATATTTAGAAGAATTGAAATTAAAATGGGTGAACATTTTCGTAATGATGGCAGAAATTAATTTTTCGAAAGGAATCAGTAATATAATATGTGAAAAGATAGAGGAATTTGAAGCATTAGACGATGCCATTGATTTTTTTAGAGGGATAAGATCATGGATGAAGGGTATGAATCAACAAATTGAAAAAAAAATGGAGCATTTTAAAAACTCGAGGGAAAGCATTGATAAAATAATTGAAGATTTAGAAAATATGGATGTTTTAAATAGAGAAAAAATCAAACAAGCGGTTAATGAAGTGTTAAAAAAAATGGAGGAGAGGTAATGAATGTCCCAAGAATATAATAATAATCATGAAATATTAATTAAATTTGTAAACTTAACGAAAAGATTTGGCGATTTTATAGCAGTTTCTAATGTAAACTTAGAAATCAAGAGAGGTGAAATTGTTGGGTTTCTTGGACCTAACGGTGCGGGTAAGTCCACCACAATGAAGTTAATGGCACAATTACTAAAGCCTACTGAAGGTGAAGTATGGATACGTGAGAGCAGGAATGGAATTGGATATGAAAACTTAGTCAAATTAACTAATCATAATAAAGATATCCTTTTAGATAATATTGGATTTCTCATTGAATCTCCTGCATTCTACGGTAATCTTTCTCCAAGAACGATATTAAAATATTTTGGGAAACTTAAAGGATATCCCCGTAAAAAACTTAACTCACGTATAGAAAAAGTACTTGGAATGATGGGAATGGAAGAGTGGATCGATAATAAAATTAAAACCTTTTCTAAGGGGATGAGACAAAAAATAGGTATAGCATCAGCCATTATCCACGATCCAGATATTATCGTGCTAGATGAACCCCAAACAGGATTAGATCCGAAAGCAAGAAAAGATGTGAGGGATTTTATCTTTGATTTAAAGAAAATGGGCAAAACGATATTTTTAAGCAGTCACTTGTTATATGAAATCGGTGAAGTTGCAGATAGAATTGCCATAATCAATAACGGCGAAATCATAGCATTTGATACATTAGACAATTTGGAGGCAAAGTCAGAAAAAAGTATTATCCAATTTGAGATACTCGCCTTTCAAGAAGAAAAGGTTCAGTCTTATATCGAAGAGTTAAAAAAAGTAATTTTTCCTGTTACTGGAATCGATGTTACAGCACAATGGATTAAATATAATTCAGATTCAAGAAGATTTCAAGTATTATTTGACGGTAAACCTTCAAATCAATTTAAAATACTAAAAGAATTAATATATAAAGGATATGAGATTATAGAGTTTTCTGTACCTAAAGCAGGATTATTAGAAGATTTGTTTATTGAACTCACTAAGAAAAATACAATTAAAATGGAGGAATAAAAGATGATTGTCAAGCAACAACTAGAAGATGAGGAAAAAATGATGGAAATGAAAAAAAGAAAAAAGACAGGAATTAGGCGCAATCTAACACAAATAGGAGATACCTTCACCTTTGAACTTAGAAAAAACATGATACCTTTTATAATAATGATGATAATCACTGCTCTAATGTTTACTCTATTCTTAATATTGCAGACCTTGCAGGAAGTTCAAGATATACCCTTACCAGAAGATCCAATTAAATATTTTGCGAGTTATTTTCAGTTTATATTTGGATTCTTAGTTGTGTTAACAGCAGCAGGATTTGCAGGATCAATCATAGCTGAAGATTTTCAGAAGCAAACAGGGAATTTATTATTTCCTAAAATAAGCAAGTCGAGATTATTTATAGGTAGGATAATGGCAAGATTTCTAATGAATGCCGTTTGCATATTATTTTATTATATTCTGGTTAGTTCAATTACTTTCATAAAATACGGGGAAATCCCTACTGCCATACTCTTATCTTTAGCTTGGGCATTATATTATACTTTTGCATTATTCTCAATGGTAACATTTGTGAGTAGTATCATGAGAAGCACGTCGGCGAGCATCATTGCCAGTATTTTTTTATATTTATTAATATTTACCATGATTGCTCAGATCATGAATTTTTTAGCGGGTGGCGTGGAACCTTGGTTTTTATTATCATATTATGAAAATATTATAACATCAATACTTAACATGCCCGAACCGAGATATAATTTAATAACATTTCCAATTGGTCTGGGGGGAGTACGGGAGTTTTATCGATGGATAACTCCTGATGTTCCTACTGCATTTTGGGGAATATTTATGTATTCAACAATATTCCTAATCCTTGCGTTCGCTCGATATCAAAGAAGACAAAGTAAATCTGAAGGATAAAATTTTTATTTATTTTTGATATAAAAAAGGGGATATTAAACAAAATAATTCAATTTAATACAATATCAATTATTGGATGCTCTCATGAAGGAATGGTACGATATCCAGGAGTATTTAATGAAGAAATAAATCCTGAAGCGAGTAGATTTATGGCAAGATCTTTATCAGCGGATTCTACCTTGATTAGAGAAAGGAAAAAAACTGAAGGGAAGGAAAATATTCTCTTGTTAGATGAAAAGGAATTAAGATTAAGAGCACGGAAGAGTTATGCAAGTTATCTTCTAGCCGAATAAACACTCCAAGCATCTAAATGGGAGAGAGATATTTGCATTAGAAGTTTAAATAAAATATAAGGAAAATTTGATGGGTTTTAACGAGGATGGATCTTCTTATGATTCAGTAGATAAAATCACGAAGAAAGATTACTTAGAATCAAATAATTGAAAATAAAAGTTGGTAAAAATAAAGGATAAATTATATGGAAAACGAACAATTTACAAGGAGAGGAAAATGACGGAAAATGAGAATATAATCGAAGTCAAGAACATGACGAAAATATATGAAGAAGGCAATACGCTTGCAGTGGATGACATAAGTTTTTCAATCAGAAAAGGCGAAGTTCTCGCATTATTAGGACCTAATGGTGCGGGAAAGACCACCACGATAAGCATTCTTGCCACGCTATTGAACGGAACTAAAGGTAAATGCCTTGTTAATGGTTATGATGTTAAAAAAGAGCCCGATAAAGTCAGAAAAAGTATTGGCATCGTGTTTCAAGAACCTTCCTTAGATACTGATATGAAGGCAAAAGAAAATCTAGAGCTGCATGCGATTCTTTATGGAATGCCAAAAAAATATAGAAGAACAAAAATAGAAGAAGTACTTAAATTGGTAGACCTCGATGATCGAGCAGAAGTATATGTAAAGAATTATTCAGGGGGGATGAAAAGGCGCTTGGAAATTGCCCGAGGGTTAATTCATGAACCAAAGGTTCTCTTTTTAGATGAACCAACATTAGGTTTAGATCCTCAAACCCGGAGAAAGATTTGGGATAAAATCAAGGAATTAAATCAGGGTGAAATGAAAATGACTATTTTAATCACGACCCATTACATGGATGAGGCTGATGAGCTTGCGAACAGAATTTGTATCATGGATCATGGGAAAATAATTGCGATGGACACTTCAAAAAATCTTAAAAAAAAGTTATCGGGAGATGTTATTGACATTACCTTTGAAGCGACCGAAGAAAGACTCAAATTTCCTGAAATGATAAAAAAGATTAAAGAAGTCCCAGGAGTAAAAAATATTTCATTTAGCTCGGTAAGTACCCAACAAGACATGATGCCTCCCTTGCAACTACCCAAAGGAATGGCTAATATCGATCCTGCAATGATACAGGCTCGCATAAGAGATATAATATCAAATCCTAAAAAATTGATAACGGCATGGAAAAACATACCAATGACGGTGGGAATGTTTCTTAATGCCCCATTAGATATGAAAAAAAGAATTGCAAACATGTTTGATGAGAAGCTTTTAGAAGAGGTTCCCGATGCAATTAAGCAGGTAATAATCAAGATAAGGAAAGGAGAACATGAAGAAGAAGATAATGGATTTGAACCCACTATTTCCATTTCATGTGAAAGTGGGGGGCAACAGCTACCCTTGATCATTGAAAAAATCAATAATGAAGGTTTCTCAATAAAGAACGTAAGCATGCATCAACCAACACTGGAAGATGTTTTTCTCCATTATGTAGGGAACCAAATAAGGGAAGAAACATCAAGCCAAGCAAAAAATGTTAAAGAAATGATTCAAATGAGGCAATTAAGGAAGTGATGATGAATGTCTGATTTAAATTTAGTGAAAACTAAAATAAATTATGGCGTAGTATGGGTATTAGCAAAAAGGGAATTATTAAGCTTTTGGAGAAGTAAATCAAGAGTAATATCTTCAATTGCTCAAGCAATTTTATTCCTTTTCGTATTCGGGGCGTTTCCTTTAAGTAATATCGTCATGAATGAGATTATTGTCAGCACGAGAGCATTTATCGCTTCAGGAATATCTGCCATGGTCATCCTATTTACAGGTATTTTTGGAGGAATGGCTGTTTTTCGAGATAAGATGTTTGGATTCATGAAGGAATTAATGGTTGCTCCTGTAAGCCGAAGAACATTAATGTTAGGAAGGACCATAGGAATTGCTCTCCAAACCATGATACAAGTTGTAATCATAATTATTTTAGGGGTAATTATTGGTTATTATGGATATGAAGATCCATTTTTAGTGTTTCGCATAATGATAATCGTGCCCGTCGCTTTCTTGGCAAGTCTTGGTGTCGTGGGGATTGGATTAACGGTGAGCACCCGATTAAATGACATGCAATCATTTGGTTTGATTCAAACTTTTATCGTGATGCCGATGATGTGGCTCTCAGGAGCAATTGCGCCACTTCCACCACTGATATTGATGTTCAATCCATTCAGTTATTGCGTAGACTTATTTCGATTTGTCTTGATTGGAGTGTCTAACTTTCCACCCTTGCTGGACCTCACCGTGATGATTGTATTTGGAGCAATATTTATCATAATAGGTGCTCGATCCTTCAATAAAATGGAAGTTAGCTAGAAAACCCCTTTTTTTTTTACCCATATTCATCCTAATTTTTTTTATAGGATTTTAATGGAATGAATTATTTATTTAGCTTATTAAATAACAGGATGGATAGTATCGTCATGCCATTTTTTGAATTTGAAAAAAAAAAAATCTTTTATCATTTGATAGAAAAGAAAACCCAAAATGCCATGATCTTTATCCATGGTGCGGGTGAAAGTTCATATATCTGGAAAGAGCAGATGGCTAGTTTAGATCTTGATTATAGTTTGGTTGCTCTGGATTTACCATCCCATGCCAAATCAGCAGAATTTAAGAAAATTTCTTTAGATCTATATGTTGATACCATTAGCGGGTTAGTTGAACATTTGCATCTGAAAAAATTAATCTTAGTGGGACATTCATTAGGGGGAGCTATTGCTCAATCATATTATTTTAAATTTAAACAAGAGGTTGTAGCTCTTATTTTATGTGCCACTGGAGCTCGATTGCGCGTGAGTCAGGTAATTTTCGATTCAATTAAAAATGATTATTCTGAATACCTAAAGACAGTCCCGATTGGGGCGTTTTATAGAAAAACACCTAAAGAAATCATCGATGATTTTATTGAAGAAATATCAAAGATAGAACCTGAAATAGCATACAATGATTTCAGCCTTTGCAATGAATTCGATACCATGAATAAAATTAGACAAATAAGAGCACCAACCTTAATCTTATGCGGTAATGCTGATAAACTCACCCCACAAAAATATTCCTTGTATCTTGAGAGTAAAATAAAAGACTCAAAATTAGTGATGATAAAAAATGCAGGACACATGCTCATGCTTGAAAAACCAGAAGAAGTAAATTACGCGATTCAAGAATTTATAAAAATTAATCGATTATAGTGAGTTCATGCGCGAATATACATATGGTCCTTTTCAATCGAGGCGATTAAAACTCTCATTAGGCGTGGATATTTTACCTAAATGCAAAAAATGTACTTATGATTGTGTGTATTGTGAAATAGGTCCAACGGGAAAAAGAGACTTGGTATCACCAGAATTTAGGATAAAAGCCCCTCCATCAAACAATTTCAGGAATGAGTTGTTTGATATCTTGAAACATGTATCTCATCTTAATTCAATAACATTTGGTTATAATGGAGAGACTACCTTAAATGAAAATCTTTTGGATTTTTTAAAAATTGCTACAGAAGTAAGAGAGCAAATAAAATGGAGCGACAAGAAACCTGCATTGACCATATTCACTAATTCAAGTACATTACATTTTAAAGAGATAAGGGAGAGAGTAAAACGTTTTGATTTAGTTTTAGCCAAATTAGATGCTTCTGTCCAAAAAGATTTTGAAATAACCAATCGTCCACATGAAGAAACTCCTTCAAGTGAAATGATCATTGAGGCACTAGTGAAATTAAAAAATGAGATGACGCGAGAAAATAAGTTAGCCATTCAATGCTTGATTTATAATTCATACAGGGATGATGTCATTTCAAATAATAATGAAGAAAATATTAAACAACTTGCAATAGCAATTAAAAAAATTAAACCCGATATGGTACAAATTTACTCGATAGCAAGAATACCTGCTCAATATCACGTGTTTGCGATCGGGGATGAGAGAAAAAGAGAAATAGTCCAATTTCTCAAAAATTTTGTTGACAATGAAAAAATTGAGATTAATTATTATTGAATTTCCCATTTATTTCCCATAAATTTTCTTTTCTTGGTTATAACTACCGTTACATTTATAATAAATGTTCAATACCATATTTCTTAATAAAAGAATTTGTTGATATTTTACATGGAAAGCAAAAATTTTATTTCAAAAACAAACAAGGCATCTATTACATTAGTACATGAACCAAGTACCAATAAATAACGTGCCAATTGTTGAAAAAGATTATCTTCTTACTCCATAATAATTTTACCTCAACTCCTAAAAAATCAACATTTCTTCGCTAGATAAACACTCAGTACTGCCCTTTTTTCAATAATACTTTGGAAATTAGTGTGTTAATGACCTCAACTTAAGAAAGATCGTTAAGAAAGAAGATAAGATTGTTCAAATAAAAATGTCATATGATTATTTTATTTTTTACAAAAAGAAATTTAAAATTAAGATAAAAAGAGAAAATAAAGTGAAAGAACTAAATAAAAACGATCAGGAAATAATAGTGCATCTTGAAAGAAAAATAAAAAGAGAAGAAATGAAATTTAAGGCAAACCTTTGGAAATCTTATTTATTTCATTTTTTAAGAGGAGGGCATTTAGTATCAGGAATAATCACGATATTTTTCATGAGCTGGGGGAAATTAACATTCTTAGAAATAATGTACCTGCAAAGTTATTTTTGGATAATGATCCTGCTACTTGAAATTCCTTGTGGAGCAATTTCAGATTACATGAACAGGAAAATGTCATTGTTTTTGGGAGGATTTGTAACAGCAATGGCTGCCCTGGTTTATTCAATCACTCCCAATGTGATGATGTTTGTTGTGGGTGAAACATTATGGGCATTAGGAGAGGCATTGATATCTGGCACCGATACATCCATTACATATGAAAGCTTGAAAAAATTGGGTAGAGAAGATGAAATTGCCAAGTTCTCAGCTAGAAATATCAGTTTTTATGTTGCAGGAATAGGGATTTCATCACCTTTAGGTTCATTATTAACATTAGTGGTACCAATACAATTCGTGGTTACTTTGATGTTTATCCCGTTTATCATGGCGGGTATTGTTTCACTGACGTTAAGGGAACCGAATCACGATAGAAGGAAAGAAACAGATAAAGGTGGAAGCTATCTGATCATAATTAAGTCAGGTATAAAAGAATTGAAGCATAACAAGAACTTGAGAACCCTCGCAATTGATCAAGTCTTAGCAGAAGGGTTAGTATTTCTAATATTTTGGACATACCAGCCATATTTATTAGATTTTGGAATCATTATTGCTCATTTGGGATTTATAGCAGCTTTGTTTACCATCACGCAAGTCTTATTCATGAATCTCGTGCCAAAACTATATGAACGAGTTGAAAATAAAAAAAGGTTATTATTCGTATTTACCATCATTCCAGGATTTTCATTCGTTCTTTTAGCTCTTTTGCGAATCAATGTCGTTGTTATATTACTATTCATGATAATTATAGGGTTTGGGATGGCAAGAAGCATTATTCACGTTAAAAGTATTAACAAGCAAATCGAGACTGAAAATAGAGCAACGTTACTCAGTACTATAAACATGATGTCGACTCTCATTAAAGCCATATTATTTCCTATCTTCGGTTGTATCGTGATGACAAGTCTAAGCTATTCATTTATTATAATTGGAATAATCATGGTGTTAATTGCTTTACTTTCAAGAGTCGAAAATGAACACTTGCTCTAACCTTTTTTTTCCATAAATTTTATTTTAACAAAAATATTTGAATACATATATTTAAAATACATAAAAAGAAGGTAAGTAACAAAATGGTTAAATGTGAATGTCCTTCCTGCTACTATGAATTCGAATTAGATGAGGGAACCGTGGTGGGAGAAGTCATATCCTGTGCCGATTGCGGCGCCGATTTGGAAATTGTGAAAATTGAGGGAAATGTTGCGAAAGCAGAAATACCTGAGATGGCTGATGAAGATTGGGGCGAATAAAAATCTCATTTTTTATTTTATGATTCTTTTATTATAATTTACTTCTTTTCCAAACTTTTTTTGATTTTACGTGCTAATTTTTCGCCAACTATTTGAACTAATTGTTCTAAAGGAGCAGTTTTTATACTATCAACATTCCCAAATCTATCCAACAATTTATTACGCGTGACAGGCCCAATACCTTTAATAGTTTCCAAGACTGACCCCGTTATTCGTCTTTCTCTTTGAGTTTTATGCAATTTGATTGCAAATCTATGCGCTTCATCTCTAACTCTTTGGAATAGTTTTAAAAGGGGGGAATTTCGAGGCAATATAATTGGAACCGGCTCGTGTGGTATATATATTTCTTCAAATTTTTTTGCTAAACCAATTATTGGGATTTCGAGTCCCAATTCTTTTAACACGGAAAGAGCACCATTCAATTGCCCCTTTCCACCATCAATTAAGATCAAGTCAGGCAATTCATACCCTCTCTCCAATAACATCCCATATCTTCTCTTTATGACTTCCTTCATCATGGCAACATCATCGGGAGTACTTTTTGTCTTGATAGTATAATGACGATAATATTTGAAATACGGTTTTCCCTCAAGAAAATATACCATGGACCCGGTAGCATCTCTTCCTTCAATATTTGAAATGTCAAATCCTTCAATAATCCGAGGGATGCTTGGTAAGGCAAGTATTTCTTTTGCTAATTCCAAGGCTTTTATTACTTGATCATCGTCCTTTTGTTTAATGGCTTCCATTTGGATTTCTTGATTAACCATTACTTTAGCATTCTTATTTGCGATCTTTACCAATCCCTGTTCACCATCATGGGGTGTCCTTATTTGAATTGTAGGCTTAATATCTTTCATTATTTCATTGAAGATTTTCAACCCTTTAAACATTTCAGGAATGATAATGACATCAGGAACGATAAATCTAATTCCCTGATAATATTGCTCCAATAAGGAACTCAGTAATTCTTCCTTGAGAATTGGCTTTTCTTTCAAATCAAGCATGAAAGGACTTTTACTTGAGATTTTCCCCTCCCTAATGTGAATGATAAGAATTGCTATATACTTTTGTTCTTTATCTGTATGGTATCCAATAATATCTTTATCATCATTTCCATCAAATAATACATTCTGTTTCGATGTGGAACGATCTATTGCTTCTAACTTATCTCTCCAGTATGCCGCTAATTCATAATTCTGTAGTTGAGCAGCCTCTTCCATCTTAAATTTAAGTTCTTTTTTAAGACCATCGGTATCACCCTTTAAAAATAAAGCGATCTGAGATATATTTTCCATGTAATCATCTTTAGTTATTGCTCTAATACACGGTCCAGGACATAATCTCAATTGATAATAAAGACAAGCCCTTTTCTTGTTTTTTAATTTCTGCTTGCAGGAACAATAAGGAAAAATTTTGCGCAAATCACGTAAAATCCTTGAAATTTCCTTTCTATCAGTATAGGGTCCCAAAAATAAATTTTTTTGCGAAAATTTTTCTGGTCCACGTATAATTTGAATGCGAGGATATTCTTCGGAATAAAAAATACAGATCCAAGGATAGGTTTTAGAGTCCCGCATGCGAACATTAAATCGAGGTAAGAATTTTTTTATTTGAATATTCTCTAAGATACTTGCCTCTTTTTCGTTTTGAGTGACAATATATTCAATTGAATTAATTTGTTCAACCAGGAATTTTATTTTTTCTTCATAATAAATGTCATTATAGCTTGTCTTGACGAAATAGGACGAGACTCTTTTCTTTAGATTTACAGCTTTTCCCACATAAATTACATTATCGGAGGTATCTTTGAAAAAATACACTCCGGGTTCTTGAGGTAAGGTCTTGAGAAAACGGTCCATTCTTTTAATTAACATTATTTTTGAAAAATTCCATGCATCGAAATAGTTCTATGTATTTTCTATGCTAGTAGGGATTAATAATTAATTGTTATAGTGGGAAAGTGTACTGAAAAAGGAAAAAAAAAATTATCTGTAATAAATAAAGGTATGAATTGATTTAAGGTAATTAAGGGAATTAACTCATGAATAGCAATATGGAGAAAATGAACTCATGGTAAAAATTAGACTTTGTCCTAAATGTAAAAAACCAACATTACACCCTGCGGTGAATGTGAGCGGGTGGCTTGCACCTGACATGTTTGAATGTAAGGAATGTGATTATACTGGATGGTTTCACATTATTGTTGATTCTGAAGATTATAAGGTGGATGGTGAAATTTCTAGCAATAAAACTGATAATAAATAGTTGATAATAATATCAAACTTTATATTGAGAGATTGTCATTAACTTAAAAGAAATTTTAGGTATGTCTAAAAATGGAACAATTAAAAAAAGATATTTCAAGGATTAAATCTCTTGAAATACAAGGGGCAATGAATGTTGCACTTAGTGCAATAAGTTTTTTGAGCAATTATGCTAAACGAATTAAATGTAGAAACGTAAATGATTGTCATGATAAATTAATGGAAGCAAAAAATATCTTAATGAACACCCGGGATACTGAACCAGCCATGAGAAATGGATTGACTTTTATCATGAATAAATTGAGAGACTGCTTGGATACAATCTGCGTGGAAGATGTTCCGTCTAATATCGAAAATTTTAAAAAAATATATCACGACATGTTAATCAACTCAAGAATGAAAATAGCGGAAATTGGAGCAAGAAGAATTCCTGATTTAGAGGGCAAGAAAGAATTTGTCGTGATGACCCATTGTCATTCCAGCTTGGTCACTGCCATTCTCTTAGAAGCAAAAAAGCAAGGAAAAAATAATTTTAAAGTCATTCAAACCGAAACTCGACCAAGATATCAAGGGAGAAAAACTGCTGATGAATTATTAGATGCAGGTATTGAAGTAATTCATGTTGTTGATAGTGCTATGCGGTGGGCGGTAAATACCATGGATGTAAACCTAATCTTGATCGGAGCAGATAGTATAACTTCAGAAGGAACGGTACTAAATAAGATAGGATCTCGGTTACTTGCACTCGTTGCCCATGAGGAGCATGTACCTTTCTACGTGGCGTCACCTTTATTGAAATACAATCCAAAAACGTCTTTTGGAATATTGGAAAGGATCGAAATGAGAGATGTTGAAGAGATTTGGGATAAAAAGCATGAATGTTTAAAAATATTAAATCCTGCCTTTGAAACCGTGAGCCGGAGATACATTGATGGACTTATAACGGAAGCCGGAATCTTTGCTTCAAGTCACGTTCAAAACTATTTTGAAAAAATATATCCGGAATTAATTGAAAGAGATTAGAAAAATCAATCCCATTTTTCAATTGCTTTTTTAAGTTCAATGTTATTTTTAGCATGGTCCACGAGGGTGGTTCCATTCAATACTGCATCGACAGCTTGTCTTATCGCTTTCGCTCCAGCAATTGTACCTCCAGGATGTCCGTGACATCCCCCTCCAAATTGAAAAACCATGTTATTTCCAAGAAGTTCAATCAAATCTGGGATATGAAGAGGGCTTAATCCTCCAGACGCAACGGGTAATATTGGTTTTAACTTGCCCCAATCCTGACTGAGAAATGAGGTATCATTTCCCGTAATTTTTTGCTTAGTTATAACCTCATTTATTTCTACTACTTCCCGTTTCGGACCCTCCATCTTTCCTACAATAGTTCCCGTATGGAGTTGATCCATTCCAATCATCCTCATTATTTTTGCAAGAGATAGCATCGTCAATCCGTGGGTTTTGTCTCTTGTAAATGCGGCATGCATTGCTCGGTGTGCATGAATGGCAACGTCCTTGTCTTCGACATGATCACGAATTTCCTGTAAAGCTGAAATCCCTACGGTTACAACATCAACCATGATGTATTCTCCTCCATTCTTCACGACAAAATCAGCTCTCTTTTTCATTACATTTAATTTTGCGGTGACATTTGGCATATAAATCTTTTTCTCGCCAGTCTGATTTTCAAGCGTATCCCTTACTTTTAATGTTTCTTCAATTCTCTTTTCAAATTTATTGAAATTCATACTCGTTAGGTTTTCATCATCTTTAACAATATCTAATCCACCACTCCACGCTTCTCCACAAACCTTAGCATGCTCCTTTTCATTAAGTCCAACTTTGGGTTTTACAATTGTTCCAAGGAGAGGTCTTTTCAATATCCTTGTCAATTTTCTAATCCCTTCTATTCCAAATTTCGGCCCCTTATACGCATTAACAATATCTCGTGGAAAGGAAATGTCCAATAATCTTAATTTATTTATTATCTTCATGCCATAGATATTACCTGCGATTGCACTCAAAATCTGGGACATGTTGTCTGCTTCAAATAAATCCTTCTTGTAAGCGATTTGAATGATGTTATTTTTTGGATCAATATGAAATACAGAAGGTTTGAGTTTCCTCGCAATTTCTACAGACATCGTGGAAATATCCGTCCATGTTCCTATGGAACTCTCTTTTGCTATTTCTTCAGATGCTTGCTCTAGATTTTTACATTCTGGCGCTTTTTCTACGTAATACATTACAACGAGATCATCTTCATCCGGTCTATAATTCAAATCTACATATTCAGCCAATTCAATCACCTTTTATTATCTATAAGTAATAGAATCCATTGAAAAAAAACATATCTTAATGCGTAATAAATATGATCTCTAATGTATCTATAGCACATCCGTGATGAAAATCATAAAAAATTTATAATATACACAATTGTTTTTACATGTGATGAAAAAATGAGAAAAAAAGAAAGTGTAGTTTGTAAAACAATAATTGTTGAAGCTAATGAATTAAATTATAAAAAAGGGTTTAGTGGAAACGAATTGATCGAAGGATTAACAAGATTCTTGTCAGAAGCCTTGCCAAAACTTCAGATTACTTTGAACGGAACCAATATTGAGATTGAAAAACCAGAAAAAATGTCAAAAAGAGCAATAAAGCTCAGGATTAAAAAATTTTTGTATAAAAAAGGTATAGAGAACGACTATAGGGCAATAACAATTATGAACCCTGATAAAGAAGGATATATCGTAAAAGAAAAAAAAATTCTGGAATTATCCTACTATTAAGCTATTTTTTAAGAATAATCATTTATAAAGAGGTTTTCCTTTAGTTTACTTGTGTCGTTCGAAGATAAAGTTCTCTTTGTCGATTCTATTGAGGACATTTTGCGATGCATTAACTTAGCAAGTTTATTAGAATTATCAGGGTACCCGAAACCAGGAAACGTGCATCGAAACAAGGATTTTATTGCCACTCGCTTTGAGCATTTTTTAGCAGGGATAGCTGCTATACAACCAAATTTTCAAGAATTATGCAAAAGAATTTTTCAAGATCCAAGCATTCATGATGACATGTATGCCAACATACAATTGGGACTGTTTTTCAATGATGCAGCAGAACAAATGATGAAATGGCAAAAAGGAGGAAATGTTTTATTAGGACATATTTTAATAATGGCTCCTCTTTTAGCTGCGGCAACCATTTGTATTAAGAAAAAGGAGGATTCATTTAAATTCTATTCTGAGACTATAAAAAGAATTATCCTTGATAGCACGATTGAAGACACGATCTATTTATATCACGCAATTAGGAGGTGTAATCCAGGAGGTTTAGGTGAGGTCAAAAAGTTCGACCTCAACGATGATAACTCCCTTAAAGAACTTAAAAAAGATAACATGAATTTAAAAAAAATATTTGATTATTCAAGAGATCGTGATTTAATCAGCCATGAATATTCATCGGGATATGATATAATTCTAAATGAAGGATTACCTTACTATTTTGAGGTATTTAAGCAAACTAATAATATAAATGTAGCTACAGTAAACACTTTTCTTAAAATTTTAGCAGAACACCCAGATTCGCTCATAATTAGAAAAGCTGGATTGGAAGAGGCACGAGAGGTATCAAGAAAAGCAAGGGAAATCATTAATCATGGGGGAATCACATCAAAAAAAGGACGAAAACGTTCAATTCATTTAGATTCTATATTGCAACACCAAGGAGGAAGATTGAATCCAGGAACTACTGCTGATCTTATCGCGGGAATCATATTTTGTGCGCTATTATTTGGACTAAGATTTTAATTTTAAGCAAAAATTTTTAGTATTAATTTTCTGTATATTTAGTATACGTAATGATTTAAGCTATTTTGAAGGTGAAAATAATAGTCGAATTTTGCGACGAGTGCGGGGGCATGATGCTTCCTTCTACAACAGGTATGGGAATAGGGAAATCAAAAATTCTGAGGTGCAAGTGCGGTTTCACTAAACCTCTTTATGATGAGGAAGAGGAATACAAGTTAAAAACGAAAATCGAGCATCCGTTAATGGAAGAAATTACCTCTTCAACGGAAATTACCGGTTGGAAGGACGAAAATTTGAGAAGCACGATAAAAGATTTTAAATGTCGTAAATGTGGATATGATAAGGCACAGTTAGAAACGAGACAAACTCGAAGTGCTGATGAGGGGATGACCCATTTCATTATATGTCTTCGTTGCGGAACTATGAAAAAGATTGGAAGTTAACCTCACAAAAATTAGATGAAAATATCACGATGCTAAAGTATATTGAAAAAAAAAATAATAATTCATTCCTATTGCATGTTAGCGTTAAGACGAATTCTAATAAGCAAGAAATTATCATGGACGGAGAGAATCTTACCATCAGGATTCGATCAAAGCCCATTCAAAACAAAGCTAATAAAGAATTGTTAGATTTTCTAAGAAAAAAAGTCCAATTACCTTCAAATCAGGTAAAAATCCTATCTGGCCTAAAATCTCCTGATAAGGTGATTGAATTAAGATTCCCAGAACGAATAGATGAGAAACAATTGCTAGATTTGTTAAATTTGGAATGATTGGTAAAATTTCAGAGAGAAAAGAAAAATATATATATATATTAAAATA
>DXJM01000506.1 GCA_019057355.1 Promethearchaeota archaeon
TAACTGAGCCTTTTTCTATTAATAATTATATCTGATATTATTTTATCTTTAGCCTATTTTTTAGTTTTATTTTCAAAGAAAATCTTACCAAATATTTATAAGAGAAAAGTGGTAATATTTATGTATGAGCACAAAATATTTATCTCCACTTTTAGATTTAGAAGTTGAGTTAGAACCACTTTTCTCTAATGAATATATGCTTGCATTTTTTAAAAAGTTTTGTCAATCGATTAAATCTCGAATGTGGAAGTTCAAAAAGAAGAGAAACGCAAAGTATGAAGCTGATGACTTTCTTAGAGTCTTTTTTTATTCCAAAATTACCGGAAGGTCTATAGATAGTCCCAGTGAAAGGTTAAATAGGTACTTGATAAATAAAAGAAAAGGAAGAAGAAGGAAATACACCAATGGGAGGAGGAAAAGAGATGTTCCGCACCAAACAGATGTAAACAGGTATCTCCGACTCATTGGACTCAAAAAAGCACGGAATATATTGCAGGAGTGCTTGGATAATCAATTAATGGAAGTATTGAGATTAAAGCTTATCTCTAAGACCGTCAATGTGCTCATTGATTTCACAAAACACGATTATTACGGGAAGCGAGACGATAAAATGATAACAGGAACGAATCGGGGAAGAAGAACCAAGAAAATGCGACATTACTTGGGATTTTCAATTTTGTCGAAGGGAATTCATCTTTATGCGGGATTAGAGCACGTCGCAAAAAGACGCCCCAAAGTAACCATTATTGTTGGATTTCTCGATCACTTTCTGAGTTTAGGATTTAAGTTAAATTTTGTGATGATGGATCGGGAATTCTATAATGCCGAGCTCTTGGACGAAATTAAGGGGATGAAAGGGAATGCTTTAAATCCCGCAAAAGAATTTAAAAAGATCAAGCAAATTATCAAGGAATATTTAAATGGAACGGGAAAGCGCGTGAGACTCTATACCTTTTCAAGCGCACCCGGTTCTAAATTTCAATTTTTTCAGAACATTTACTTGATTTTGGGAGCGAAAAAAGGCCATGCTCTTTCTGAAGTTAAACGAGAATTCCAAAAAGGTAAATTATCGTTAAAAGAAGCCACGAAGTTAATCTATCCCATAATGACAACTCAGAAGCCGAAAGGGAACTCCAATTCTTGGGCGTCTCGCACTTCAAAGTTTTATAAAAAACGATGGTTCATTGAGACGAGATTTAGCGACTTAAATAGGATGGGTCGACGATGGAAGTCAAAATACGATAACACGAGATATTTAGACATGCTGGTTCGCATGCTGCTTTATAATTCTTGGAAGATAAATAAAGCTTTTCTCAAATTAAGTCAAAAAAAAGGGAGTAAATCTCAGAAGTGGACCTTACAAGATAACCAGGATGCCTTGGAAGAACTGTTTCTTGAAACGTAAAGTTAATTAGAACCATCGTATCGTTAATAAAAGAATAATGTCGGTGTAATAAAAAATAGAAATTATAGAAAAAAAAAATACTTCATTGGATACTGAAAATAAAAAAGGATTATTCAGTAATTCTTGCCCCACAATAAGCGCAGAAAACAGCATTATTCTCTCTCAAGGGAGTTCCACAACTGAAACAGAATTTAGATTCTTTTTCGGGGGTAGATGTGTCTTGAACCGGAATTGCCGCTCCAGTCATTGGAGAAAATGCACCCTTCCATCCCCCTCTCAATTTTAGATCAATGATAATTGCCTGCACGTCTTTCTCTGTAATACCTGTATTTTTGCTAATATCTTGCACCGAAACATTTGGATTTGTTTCAAATTCTATTTTTACTAATTTTCTCAATCTACTCCTGTTCGCAATAGCAGCGAATTGTCCTATTAAAATTGATAATCCGATTAAAGAAGATATGATGAACCACCATAAAATACGAATACTAAATAGACCCCAAACAAGAAAAACAACTCCTATAGCAGTACCACAGAAAGAAAATCCTTCAGAATATTGATTTTTTTTATATTTCATGATCTAAAATAAACAAGTATTATTTAAATATGAATTGGAGTCCAATTATTCCCAACATAAATGGTTCCTTCTCCTTTTACAGGATGTTAATTTTAAAGAGAGGACCTAATCGTTTCAAGATGCTTAATAAGGGCATTAATTTGTTCTTTACTTGCAGAATGATTTGCCAAATCTTTCATGAATCCCATGAAGTCCTTGACTAAGGGGTGCTCAAACACCATGCACTTCTGGGTGAGAGTATTGACGTCCATAATTAGGGCAGAATCAATTTGCATTCCAATTCCTAATATATCCTTGACCAATAGATTATTATCATCATTATATGACAAAACAAGAATTTCTTCTGCGATTTGAGTGTTATCATTTTGTCTTATAACTTTAAATTCACACATTTTATTCTTCCATTCCTCGTAAATTTTTTTTTTCCGACATTAGAAACATAAAAACAATTTTTTTATACGACGCTTAATAATTCTAAGTATATAAATAATTTTAAATAAAACTAATAGAAATATTTGATAAAAAAATGGCAAGACCATATCAAAAAGCAAACATACCTGGACCCGAAATGGGAACATCTGTATCAGATCCTCAGGTTATGGCAAATCTTTTGAAAGATCCTAAGAGAAAAGTATTAGTCATAGGAGCAGAATCCTTAAATTGGAAAGTGGGGGAAAAAAAACTAGCTGATTACCTTATTGAGATAGCCAATAAAATAGAGTGCGACGTGGTGACCACGGGACATACATATGGCTATATAAATAAGAAAATCACGAAGAACAAGGTATATGACATGTCATTGATCAATATTACCGACAGGCTTAGTGATAAGGATTGGACAGGTTTAGATGGTAAAGGGCAGTATCGAATGGCCATCTATAGCGGGCATATAGTGTTTTATTCAAGTCAAATGTTAAGCAAATTGAAGAATTTTACTGATTGGCTTAAAACCATTGATTTAGATAAATATGCCCACCCAAATGCGCGATTTAGCTTACCAAATTTAAGCGACGAGGAATGGAAAGACTTTTTGGAGAAATTAATAGAAAAATTATAATTTTGTTTTATTAAAAATTAAAATACAAAAATAAAATAATGAGTGATTTAATAAAATGAGTTTTTCTGATATGCCTATTGATGTCGGTCCAGTATATGAGGGAGAACGTATAAGAGGAAATCAAATGTACGTTGAACTCGGTGGACCAAAAATAGAGAAGAAGTTTGAACTCGTGAGAGTGAGTAAAAACGTCACGGATGGAAAGGTAACAATTAATGGTCCAGACCTTAAAGACATGGAAAAAGGTTCAACACATCCAATTGGAATTTTTGTAGAAGTTTTTGGGAAAATATTAGAAGAAGATTTAGAAGCTGTATTTGAAAGGAGAATTCATGAATTCTGCAACTTTATTAACGGGGTCATGCATCTGAACCAACGATATACCAACTGGATGAGAGTCAGCATCCAAGCTTTTGAGAAAGGATTGAATAGTTTTCAAATGATAGGAACGATCCTAATTAGACTATTTAAAGCAGAATTGCCCATTATTGAAAAAGCACAAGTTACCTTTTATACGGACACGAAAAGTATTGAGAAACCTCACAAGATGGCAATGGAAGTGTATAATGCACGAGATGAGAGAGCAAGAGGACTTCACGATGAGGATGTAGACATGTTCTATGGTTGTGTTCTCTGCCAGTCTTTTGCCCCAACTCACGCCTGTTGTATTACTCCTGATAGAACTTCTCTTTGTGGCAGTATTAACTGGTTTGACGCACGTGCGGCAGCGAAGGTTGACCCTAAAGGTCCAATATTTGAGGTAGTTCCCGGAGAATGTTATGATGTGTTTGCTGGGCATTATCAAGGCATTAATGACATGATGAAGAAAAGGTCCCTCGGTGAAATTGAGAAAGTATACTTGTTTTCTGGAATGGAGTTTCCCCATACCAGTTGTGGGTGTTTTGAAGCTATTGATTTTTATATTCCCGAACTTGGTGGACATGGTATTATCGATAGAAGTCATGATGGACCTGCAATTAATGGACTTCCTTTTAGCGCAATGGCTAATCAAACTGGTGGTGGAAAGCAAATGCCAGGATTTAATGGTATTAGCATTCAATACATCGCAAGTCCTAAATACCAGCAATATGATGGTGGAATAAAAAACATTGTTTGGATGGGAAAAGCATTAAAAGATAGAGTTGCCGAATTTCTTCCCGCTGATTTAGTAGATAAAATCGCTACTGAGGAGGATGTTAATGATATTAACGCTCTTCAAGCGTGGTTAGAAGAGAAGAAACATCCCATTATAGAAACTGATGCTTATAAGATAGCTGTTGGTGGTGGTGAGGAAGAAGAAGAAGAATATGAGACTGCTGGAGCAATGGTTCCAATGGGCACTCAAACATTTACTGTTGGGGGAGCAGGTGGCTTGGGTGGTTTTAAAGTAATTCTCAAGAATTGTAAGATTCACGCCGAGAGCGTTATCATCAAGAAGCTGGATGGAAAGCGCAAAAAATAATTTACATTTCTTTTTTATTTTTTTTATATTTTACTTTTTATCATTATTTTTAGTTTTATTAGATTCATTACCTCCATTTCCATTAGAATTTGATTTGGCGTCAGCTTCAAATGACCTATTATTAAATCATATAATAGCGGCATGTTTTGAAACTTTTGCGATGAATAAAAGCGTGAGTTTTAGATTTGAAGATTTTTTTAAAAATTGAGTGAATTTTAGAATTAAAATAATGAATCAAAAATTAAAAATCTTTGAACTA
>DXJM01000048.1 GCA_019057355.1 Promethearchaeota archaeon
CGAAGTCAACGAAATTCTTTGTAAAGGATGTGGTACATGCTTGGCAAATTGTCCATCCGAAGCAATAACGTTAAAATATTACAGAGAAGCTCAATATGAAAGGCAAATTGACTCACTATTAGCCGAAAATTAAGATAATAGTGTTACATCAGCGTAAAAACAGCTGATAATTAAACCCGAAAGGATGATTCATGTGAAAAAAAAGTAGTCACGTGAAGACTCACCCTCGCAAGGGATCGGGATTTATTAAAAATTTTTTTAATTCCCCATAGTTTCTGCTTTAATCTTTTATCAGAAACATAAACAACATGTTAAAGTATTTTAACCGGAGTATTTTCTTTACATGATAATGATTTTAAAATATTTTAACTGCTCTGCTAAAACCTATTAGTTTTATACAATAGTTCATTAGATAGAAAGAAGAGAAAAAAAAAGAAATAAAATCGCCGTAAAAGTTATTCTATATCCCACTTACCATTCGATCGTGCATTTTTTATGTCATCATCCAATCTTCTCTGTAAAATTACATAGTCAGGCCTGTTGTTTTTAGTCAGGGGAAATTTATCGAGAAATATTACTAAAGAAGGTCGTTTATACGAGGCCATTCCTTTGCAATGTGCATCAATATCTGAAATTGTTAGTTTTGCACTTTCCTTAACCTTAATATATGCTACAATTCCTTCAATAAAAATTGAATGTTTTGCTCCTAATACGCCAACATGTTCTACTCCGGGAAGCTCGGAAATGAAGGTCTCTATTTCCGGTTGAAAAACGCGGTAACCTTTGGGATTTATCATGTATTTCTTTCTTCCTACTAAATGGATACCCTTCTCATCTTTATATCCCATATCGCCAGTATAAAGAACGGCATCTGAAGAAAGAATTTCTCTCGTTGCTACTTCATAGTTTAAAAATCCAAGAAACGTTTGAGGTCCTTCAAAGCATATTTCCCCTATTTCACCATCTTGAAGGATATCACCCGCAGATCCATCATCTTTCATTTTAGTCCTGATACTTGCAGGATAAATCGGAAAAGCATGTCCAAGGGTATTTAAAATTTCTTCGATTGAAAAATTTTCAGGAGTAAAAGTACATAGTCCTGAAGTTTCAGTTAACCCTAATCCCGTCCCTATTCGCGGAGCCATTTTAGAAAGCTTTTCTAAGAATTCCATGTCAACTGATTGTCCACTATAAATTGCATGTTTGAGTGAACTCAAATCATAGTTATTATAATTCTCAAGTTTCCATTCCATTGAATATGATGCAGGGATCTGTCCTAAACAGGTGACTTTATGGTTTTGAATTGCTAATAATGATTTTTCTGCCTCAAAACGATGCAATATAATTGCTGTTCCCCCAACAAAAAGAATTGTCATTAATTGTTCAGTTGATCCTCCAGCATAAGCAGAAGGCATGTTAACTAGCATTTTATCCTCGCTTGTTATATTAAATGCTTTAGACAAGCACAGGTTTTGACAGGTTATCCCTTTACTTGTAAGCATTGCAGGTTTTGGAAAACCTGTTGTACCCATAGTAAAAATTAATAGAATAGGATCATCTTCATTCACATTAGCACATTCTTTTTCATAATCTTTTAATAATACTGTATTTTTCAATGCAGCTTCGTATTCTTGCTTGGCTTCTTCAAGAAGTACGTGTCCATTTATCAAACTTTTTGCATTCGTATTGTTTTGATGACCAAATTGCACGACGTATTTCAACCAAGGATAATTTTCATGTATTACAGAACCTATTTTGTTATAATTTTCATACTTGGTCTTGCCTAAATGACAATATACTTTAATTTTATTTCTTATTAGTGAAAATGAAATCATGATTTCAGGAGGTTTTAAATTTAAATCCAATGGACACCACATGACTCCAAGTTTAATACATGCATAACCTATAATAACATGTTCATATGTATTGGGGAGACTCGCTACACAAATATCTCCTTTTCTCAATCCCATATTATACAACTTAAAAGCCATCATGTTAATCGCATGTAAAAATTCTTTATAGGTTATCTCAATTCCAGTATCGTAAAAAACCAATGCTTTATGATCAGGTCTATCTTCAGCCCACTTTTCCACGACTCCGATAAGGGTATGAGGGTACCTTTCAAATTCTTCCCAAGACATTTTTATTTTACCTTTTAAAATTATTAATATTTAAAATGAACTTGAGTATTAAAAAAT
Source organism: Promethearchaeota archaeon (assembly GCA_019057355.1). Classification (GTDB taxonomy): domain Archaea; phylum Asgardarchaeota; class Lokiarchaeia; order Sigyniarchaeales; family SOKP01; genus FT1-020. Next base: position 2,199 of record DXJM01000048.1, read on the forward strand.
TTGCGAAATATCATTGTTAATCTGTTTGTTTTTAAAAAAATTGTTTTTTTTTAATATAACCATTGAAAAATAAAGTTTTTTCTGCAAATCTTGAGAACAGCGCCTTATATCGTAATGAAAATAGGTAATTTCATAATACTAGTATTGTTAAAGGAATAATATCCATTTTTGAAGGGTTATACAATGTAATTTAATTTGAAATTTTAAAAAAAAAAAAGAAAGGAGGTTTAAAATTATCCATATATGTTTTCAATAGGATCCTTTAAATTATCTTGATAGGATTTTTTTGCTCTCTCTACAGATTTAGATATCTTCTTGAGCGATTCATCAAAATCATCCATCGTAATTTTTACATCACTATATGTTTTTGGATCATTATCTTGTATGGACTTTTCATATATACCTCTTCGTATTGCTAAGATAGTAGCTTCTTCACAAAATCCCTTGATATCAGCACCGGTATAGCCATCAAGTTTTTCTGCTAATTTTTCAAGATCAATATCACCAGAGAGGGGCTTATCTTTCAGATGAATTCGAAAAATTTTCATTCTTGAAGCTTGATTTGGCAATGGAACTTCTATATGACGTCCAAACCTTCCTGAACGTAATAAAGCAGGATCAAGCATGTCCGGCCTATTGGTTGCCGCCAATAAAACCACATTATGTAATTCTTCTAATCCGTCCATCTCCGTTAAAAGTTGAGCAACAACTTGTTCAACAACACGCGAACCAGAAGATTCCGCTCTTTTAGTTGCAATAGCATCTATTTCATCAAAAAAAATAATACAAGGAGCGGCGGATCGTGCCTTTTTAAAGGTTTCTCGGACAGCTTTTGCACTGTCACCAACCCATTTTGATAAAAACTCGGGGCCTTTAACCGAAATGAAATTAACTTCTGTTTCATGGGCAAGTGCTTTTGCTAATAATGTTTTACCAGTTCCAGGTAAACCATATAATAAAATTCCCGATGGAGGTTGCGATTTCATGTATTTATAAAAACCAGGATATTTTAATGGCCATTCTATTGTTTCTCTTAACTGCTGTTTAGCCTCACCTAATCCTCCAATATCCTCCCAAGTCTCGCTAGGCTTAATTATTAAAACTTCTCTCAGAGCAGAAGGTTCTATTAAGTTTAATGCTTCCAAAAAATGACTCATTTTAATTTGAATTTTATTTAGTATTTCTTCTGGTACTGGATCCTCAAGATTGATGTCTGGAATGATTTCTCTTATTGCTAGCATTGCCGCTTCTTTGCAAAGTGCCTTGATATCCGCTCCAACAAAGCCATGTGTCTTATTCGCTATTGTTTTTAAATCTAAATCTTTTCCTAATGGCATCCCTCGAGTGTGAATTAATAATATTTCATACCTGCCTTCAATATTTGGGGCTGTTATTTCTATTTCCCTATCAAATCTTCCAGGTCTTCTCAAGGCAATATCGATGCTATTTATCTTATTGGTTGCTCCTATCACGATTATTTCTCCTCTACTCTCTAATCCATCCATTAGTGAAAGTAATTGTGCAACAACTCTAGATTCGACCTGTCCTTTCCCTTCATCTCTCTGAGGAGCTATTGAATCCAATTCATCTAGAAAGATGATTGTTGGAGCTTTCTTTTTAGCTTCTTCAAAAATATTTCTTAAATTTTCTTCGCTTTGACCGAAAAATTTACTCATGATTTCCGGACCACTAATTGAAATGAATTGAGCATCCGTCTCAAAAGCGATAGCACGAGCCAATAATGTCTTCCCCGTACCAGGTGGACCATGCAATAAGACACCTTTAGGAGGGTCGATTCCAATTTTTTTGAATAATTCCGGATGTCTTATTGGTAGTTCGATCATTTCTCTAATTCTTTGAATCATGTTTTCTAGACCACCGATATCTTCATAAGTGATTCGTTCACGAAATTTTTCCATTTCTTCTTCTAATTCACTTATCGCTTCATATTTTATTCTCCGAACTCTAGATGGTTCTTGTTTTATGAGTTCTTTATCAATATTCTTTGTTATATTAATTTTGGTGCCTAAATGAATTTTTACGGCTTCTACTCTTGGAGAGTAATCAATTATAACTAGATCAATTCTTCGTCCCATTGCGTAAAAACTCAGACTGTCACCCTTAGTAACAACACGATTATCCAATATTCTCGTCAACTGTTGCATGTCTCTAATAAGATATGTTTGGTCTAATCCTGATAGAATAATGGTATCTGCCAATATTGCTTCAATTTTTCTAATTTCAACAAAATCATCGATAGAAGCATTTAAATTCCTTCTTAAGGAAGGATCAATTCGAATTACATTAGTATTAGCATCTTCGACCTTGCCCATCATTAAAATTGCTGCGGTTTTTTTATTTACGATCGGATGATTAATCTCAATAATATCTCCAGATTTTAAATTTAGTTCCTTAATTATTTCAGGATCAATCCGAACAATTCCTCTCCCAGCATCTTCTTTAAGAGCATCTTTAATTCTCACTTTTTTCAATGAATTAGAAGATTTTGATAAGTCTACCATATTTAAACCTCCTATTTGTTATATTAAAAATATGGGATCATTAATTATGATCCCTTTAGATAAAAAAAATAGTAGTATTATTTAGATAAAAGTTTTTTGGCTACTTCGAAAGCATAGTTGTAATTAAACACCTTTGAACCTTTAGTATTGGCGGCTTCTTTTAGAATAGCAGCTTCGGAGTTTGATTTCAGTCTTCCCAAGGCTAAAGCGCCTATGCAAAAGATTCCTGGATAAATTTCTTCATTATAATGCTTTGGTTTAATTCCTTCGATACCATATGGTGGAACGAGATTAATATCAACTACGATCTTCGTGCCTGATAATTTTTTCATTGAATTTTCAGGCAATATCTCAACACCCGCAGCAGCCAATGACCAAATAATATCTGCATCAAGCGCCAATTCTTCTCTATCTACTAGAGCTGGAGCAAAAACACCTTTAATTTCGGTGGATCCTTCACCTGCTTCTTCATTCAGTTCTTTTGCTAAATCAGCAACAAATTTTTCGCTTGATTTTTCCCAAGTTTCCACGATATAGGTTTCAATACCAATTTTTGCGCCTAAAATAGCAGCAATTCGTCCAACAGGACCTGCTCCGAAGACAATTGCTTTTCTTCCTTTTAAATCATCTATACCATGAAATTTTTTCGCAACATCAATGGTCATGGCAACGACTGCCGAAGCTGTTGTGTGTGAACCTCTTGGATCGATGATGACAGGACATTCAAATGGGGGTACTAAAGATTTAGTAACTTGTTTGGCAATTTTTTCACCTTCATTTACGTTAGAACCTCCAATAAAAAATGTCGTGGGCGCATTTGGCTTCCTGGAAAATATGGCATCTTGAACAAGCTTAGGAACCTGATCCGCAGTCATCTTGCTTATCGGAACCACGATATCAAAACCTGCATCATAAGCCATATTAATATCAAAGGGAGATGCGTTATCATCTGTATCAAAGAAATAACAGATTTTATCAGACAAATCCTTTTTTTTTATGACTATTGGTGATAATTCAATAATTGATTTCCTTCCTAGTATTGATTGGACTTCATTTTCCAACTTATCTTCTTGCATTTTTTTTTCCTCCTTATTATTATTACTTTTCAAGTTCAATTTCGACGTCTTTTTCAAGCTCCTTTTCAACTTCTTCAGTTTTTATGGATCTTTTTATTTTGATCTTTTCGAGATCTACACCGAGTTCATTGGCCAATTTTTCAATCCCATTAAAATGCCTCAAGTCACATATGAATAATCCTTTAAACTTTTCACCTTCAACATTTTTAGCAAGATTCAAAATATTCATCATCATCCAAGCTTCTCTAATATTATAGCGAACTTCATCCTCTTGTTGTTCATAATCCTGTTCTAAATATTCTTTCCACAAGACTAATCTTTGAAAAAATTCGTCAGTTTCAGGAATGCCCCCTTTCTCTTTAATTATAGCGCGAATTTTGTCTTGTAACTTTTTAATTGTAGTTCTATGTTCTTCTAAAACAGATGATAAATAATCTCGTGCATTCTCATCAATGTCAACGTGTTTAAAAGGAATTTCTTTTTTCTTGAACAATTCCTCTAATGGATCTATTTGGTTTGGCAATTCATCCCAATTAGCGAGTTTCTCTTCCGATCCAAAATCAGGTTTGTATTTATTGATCAATTCTTCAATGAGCTGAAGATATTCCTTGGATATCAAATGCAAATTCCATACTAAGTCTTCTTTTATTTTTTTTGGAGCCTGAAACCACCAATCAATTGGAAACTCGCTTTCAACCATTATCAGTTTCAGGTGTTTTTTCTTCAATGGTTTTAATTCTAATACTTTTGACATTTTTATATCAACCTCTTTTTTTTAAAATTCAATATTAATAATATTGTGTTTTTTTGTATATTGAACGACTTTAACCTCTAATTCTCTCAAATATTCAGTTACTTGTGTACAAATATCCTCGCATATGTCTGCTTGGACAAGATGTAGGAATGATACTTCTTCAGAAGTGACTTTATTGGCAATATCTAACATTTTTTTAACGATCCATTGTGGCCTCAATCTCAGGCTAATATAAATCTCTTTTTCTTGAATGTTTTCTCTTATCATGTCAATCCAATTTTTTAAACTCTCTCCTTTCAGTGAGTCTTTATCCTCCATCAATTCATATTCATCGCATAAATCATTATGTAATTGTGTTTTTTCAACAATTTCTTGATATATATATCCCATTGCATATTCGGGAATATCAACTTGAAAATATTTGACATTCATCTCATTTAATGTCTTAGCAAGTTCAGAATTATTAAATTCTTTCATGTCAACGTTAAAATCAAGAGTTATGAAATCAATTTTCTTTTTTTTTATGAAATCCCTTATTGCAACTAGATCAAACTCATGGAAATCGTCTTTATTTTTTTTCGCGACATATGCGCAGACTCTTTTTTCTATAGGTTTTAATTCCAGCACTTCCATTCCATTTTACACCTCTTTTTCATCTATTTACAATAGATTTAATTCTAAGTAAAGTATCTTTCAAGTGAATTTAAACAAAATGATAAGAATAATTTCAACTTATTTGATAATTTAAATTATCAAATTATAATTTTTAACAACATTAGTGGTTAATAGGAAATTCAAGTAAAATACGGGTATTCTATTAGGTTAGTTGATTATGGCATCGAATATTTTTCGATATATAATGAGAAAACTTAAATAATGTTCACACTATTATTAACATGAATATTGGTATTAGAAAAAAAAATTTTCAAAATTATTAGTTTTAAAATTTTTATTATCAAGGATTAGAAAAAGTCTTACTAATAACGGTGAGTGTTAAGAAATGGACATTTATTCGATTTTATCTCATGAATTTCGGAGAAATATTCTACTTCTTCTTGAAAAAGAGGGTTACATTCCTTATACTGATTTAATGGATAAACTAGGCTTAGAGCAAACAGGTCAATTAAACTTTCATTTAAGAAAACTAGGTTCTCTCATAGGAAAAGATAAAAAATCATATTTTTTGACTGAAGATGGGAAGAGAATTCTAAAAATAATGAACGTAAATAAAAGAATTTTATCTGGAGAGGAAATAGAATATCTTAACTCAAAAGGAAGTGAAATGAATCGAATTGGGGTAATTATTTGTAATTGTAACACCGAAATTTCGAGCATAATTGATATTAAGGCGTTGGAGAATTCCATTAATAAACTCAAGAATGTTGTTTCTGTAAAGATTTTTGAAAATCTATGTCAAGAGAAAAATTTGGAAAAAATTTCCGATTGGGTAAAGGATAATTTTTTGAACAAAGTTGTTATTGCGGCCTGCTCCCCCAAAACTCATCGCCATGTTTTTGAAAGAATTTTTGAAGGAGTGGTAGATCGATCTAATATTGAAATTGCGAATATAAGGGAACAGTGTTGTTGGGTTCATTATGGGAAAAAAAACCAAGTTAATTCTCTTCAAATTCTGAAAAAGGCTCAATTATTAGTCGAGGCTGCCGTTGAATGTCTATACCTTCAAAAAGAGATAAAAGTAAAAAGAGTTGAAGTCGAAAAAGGTTGTGCAATAGTGGGGGGAGGCATAGCGGGGATGACCTTGGCATTGAATTTGGCAAAAGCCGGAATAAAAGTATACTTGATAGATAAAAGTCCGACCTTAGGTGGAAAGGTAGCACGATGGCATCGCATTCATAATATGGGTGATTGTTCGATTTGCTTTATTTCAGAATTGATTGGTGAAATTGTTAAAGAAAAAAATATAACAATTTTAACGAATGCAGAAATAGAGAGTATTTCTGGTGAAGTGGGTAACTTCTCGATCAACTTAATCAAAAGACCTCGATTTATTGATGAAAATAAATGTACTGGTTGCAAGCAGTGCATAGATGTTTGTAGCGTGGAAAAACCTAACCAATATGAATTTGGTCTTATAAATCGGAAAGTAATATTTTTTCCTTTTCAAAATTCATATCCCTATGCTCCTTTGATAGAAGAAATAGATATTAAAAATTGTCTGAATTGCAGAATTTGCGAAAGAGCATGCATGAATAATGCCATTGATCTTACTCAAAAACCAGAAGTCATTAAAATAAAAGTTGGTGTAAAAGTTATTGCCATAGGTGCTGACCTATATTCCGATCTAAATGATTATCATTACGATCCTCAAAATAATATCATTACCTCAGCTGAATTTGAAAGAATGTTATCTTCAGATGGTCCTACTGAAGGAATTATTTTAAAGCTTTCTGATAAAAGACCTCCAAAAACGATATCCATCATTCAAGATATAGGACCCTCGCGACAACTTTCTGAACTTACAGATATTATTGCATTAAAATACTTGAATTGTATTAAAGTAAAAAATCCCGAATGTAAAGTAAACGTGTTTTATAACTTAGAAAATTTACAGCACAAGTATGAACCTCTCATGAAATCAACAAATGAAAGGTTCCATTATGTTAACCAGCTTGAAATCCGAAAAAACGAGAAAGGAAACATTGTAGTAGCTGATTCAAAGGAATATCCAAGTGACTTGATTATTCTTAACGTTGATTTGATACCTAATAAAGATTTGAAGAGTCTTAGAAAGACCTTGGATTTTTCTTTAAATGATGAAGGTTTCATGAGCAAAGAAACACTAGCATCGGGAATTTTTGGAGTTGGTACAATACTCGGTCCTTTCAATTACCAATCAACACGAAATATTTCTAATAATGTGGCTCTTAAAATAATTTCCCTTTTATCAAACGATTTTCTAATTTCAGAATTTACTGGAGTAGAAATCGATGAGGAAAAATGTGGACTTTGCTCGTTATGCGTCAATGCATGTCCATACAACGCAATAACGATTGAAGGAGAAAAAATTAATATTGATAAATTCAAATGTAAGGGATGCGGAACGTGCGTTAGTGTTTGCCCTACAAACGCAATTGAAATGAATATTGATACTAATGAAAAAATTTTCAAGACTATTGATATTTATTCGAAATATAACTTCTCCCCTAAGATTTTAGTTTTTTGTTGTCAATCTTGTGGATATGCTGCGGCTGATGATGCGGGACTTAAAAAGCAGTTCTATAATCCAAATATTTTCATTCTTAAAGTTCCCTGCACCGGTCGA
>DXJM01000507.1 GCA_019057355.1 Promethearchaeota archaeon
ATGATTACTTTTATCCAACAGTAAGCAAGAAAAACGGGATACCCGTGTTGGAAGATTTCCTCTCTGAAATATTTAGTAAAAAGAGTGTTATTTTTGCTGGGTTCAGCTTTGATGATTTATACATTGAACAATTCATACGCCTTTTAAATGCAGTAGAACCTTTCAAGAACTGTCATTATTGGTTATTAAGTGAATCTGCAAGGGTTTTTTCCGAGATCAAGCAGAGAGTGCATCAGTTTAACCAAATAGGGCGATCTGACAAAGGAACCCTTGAGATGACTAAATTTTTTAATGGCACGACAAATATTAAGCCGATAGTCTATAAGGCAGATTTCGACATTTTTATTGAAAAGTTATTTCAGCGACTAATCGAATCCTTGCCCACTACGATAGAACCACGTGAAACAACTGGAGTTCCCGTGAGGTAATAAAATGGATTTCTATGAAATAGCAAAAAAAATAGATAATTTTCTTGAAAGCAGTGTAACCGCAGAGGGAGGTGATGAACTTCTCGCTTTAATTCAAGAGGATACTTCCTATCAAGATTACTTTTTTAAGAAAGTCAATGACATACAATGGTTTTCTGCTATAAAAAAAGCTGGTTATTTTAATCCCGATAAAAATCCTCGGCCTGTTCCTGCCGAACGCGAAGGTTCTTTCATGATCCCAACATGGATCATTCTTCCATACTTAGAAAGAGTATCTAAACAAGTAAGTGCGCCAAGCAATGCAAAATATATTGATGAATTGCTATCAATAATTAATGAGGTATCAAACTACAAAGATACCAAAGGACAACGCGTAGACAATTACCGGACATGGTGGTATTTCGTAAAGATACTGCTGAATATCCCAAGCGAAAAAATACCAATAGAAATAATAGAACTAATTCCTATTTGGGTTGATTCACAAGATTCGATGTTGCAAGGCTCAGATATTGCCACTAAATTATTACCTAAATTTCTGGACAATCATCCAAGCCAGCAAGATATCCAAAAAGCTGAAAAGATCATTGACAGTATTACAGCAATTAAAACTGTCCCATTAAACGAAGAGAGGGCAAAACTGCTTGGAAAAAAGGAAGAAAATAGGCTCGTAATTGATCCGTACTGGTTACAAAAAGTCTTTGGCGACTATTCGGAAATTATCGGTAAAAAATGTACAGCGAGAGTCATTGAGGATTTGATAAGCAAAATAAAAAGTTTGCTCAAAAAAGACTCAGATGGAACCTATGAATCATTTTACGAAGAATCGGAGCATCCTATACCTGAAGATGAACCACTAGAAATGCTCACATTTATTTTAAAAAGGATTTTGCTTGCTAAAGCTAAAAGCGATGTAAATACGACTGAGAAGATATTAAGAAATTTCCTAGAAGAACAATATTTATTCTTCCCTAAAATGGCAATTTATATTATGGGACAAGATATAGATAATTATAGTGAACTGTTCTGGGAAATATTGGATACCGAAATCGGTGTCGATATCATGGAAAATACTTTTTTAAAGTATATTGGGGATGAATTGAAATACCTATTGAGAAATCTCAAGCAATTATCCGATGAACAAAGGAAAAATCTCAACATAAAAATTGAACAAGCCATAAAAAGACACCCCTTTAAAGAAGACCCGGAAAAATACTCTGCCTTATATAAACAACGAATTTACCATGCTCTTTCTCACGATACTTACTTTAAAAACCTCTATGAAGAGATGAAAAAAAAGACCAATGTAGATACGGAATTGCATCCTGCCGTAGGAAAGGTTGAAGTGCACTGGGGGGAAGGGCCGTCAGTTTTGACAAAAGAAGAGATATTGAGAATGCTCAATAAAGAACTTGCAGAGTTTTTATCAACATTTAAGGCAAAGGATTTTTGGGAAGGCCCGACAGTTGGGGGGCTGTCGGATATGTTAAAAGTAGCTGCTCAAGAACAGCCAGACAAATTTATCAATGATCTATCTCCTTTTTTGAATACTGGCTATATATACATTTATGACATCCTAAGGGGAACCAAAGATGCATTCAATGAAAAAAAGGGAATAGATTGGGGGAAGATTTTTGAATTTATAGAGCTTTATATAAAAAGAAAAGAATTCTGGGAAGATAAATTTATAGTAAAAAAGGGCGATTTCCACGGTGAAGCAAATCATTTATGGGTTATTGGGGCAATTGGGGAACTCATTCAAGATGGAACGAAAGATGATGCCTGGGCCTTTTCTGAGGAATATTTTGATAAGGTAAAAGAAATTATTTTTTTACTATTAAAGGAGCCTAAAGAAGATGAAGAAATCACGGATTACGTGACCTATACCATAAATACCTCATGTGGAAAATTGATAACAGCATTGATATATCTTGCATTACGAATCGCCCGTGTAAATGATAAGAAAGGTGTTAAGAACGATCTAAGATGGTCAGAAGATTATAGAAGCAAATTTGACGAATTATTAGATAAAGAAATTATAGAAGCCTACACATCCTTTGGCCTTTTTTTGCCCAACCTCGCTTACTTAGACAAAAAATGGGTAAAAGTTAAAATCAAGATGCTGACTTCTGATATGGGCAGCAAATATTGGGTAGCTTTTATCGAGGGATATCTTTCCATTGGAAAAGTTTATGAGGACTTCTACAAGCTGATGAAGCCACACTATCACTATGGCCTTACTTATGAATTTAAGGAAGGACGCAATCGAAGACATCTAGTACAGCATATCTGTATTGGTTATCTGCGGAACCATGAAAGTTTTGATGATCCTAATAGCCTTTTCCGTGAGCTAATTGACGCATGGGAACCTGACCAGATAATTGAGGTGATAGGTTTTTTCTCGATGCAGAGAAAACACATAATGGAAAACCCGGAACAAAATGAAGAGATGAAAGGGAGGATAATAGAGTTTTGGAGGCAGCTCTATAAGCGCTATAAAGATGAAAACCGCTTAACGCAGGAAGACAAGAAGATTCTATCATATGTTTCAAAGCTGGCTGTATTTCTTGACCAGATAGACTCAGAATCTTTTGAGTGGCTTATGTTGTCAGCCCTTTATGTCCAAGAAGATTTTAATTCCCCTTACTTTATTGAATGTTTGGATGAACTTAAGGAAAAAGGTAATAGGAAAGAAACAGTTAAATATATCGGGGAAATCTACCTCAAAATGCTTGAAAAGATTACCCCTGATTTTGACCAGAAGCATATTCGTTCAATAATTGAATTTCTCTATAATGCCGGTGCTCAGGAGAATGCGAATAAGATATGTAACATTTATGGCTCAAGAGGTCTTGATTTTCTGAGAGACATTTATGAGAAATTTAAAGGAACAGAACAGGACGTAGTTACAACTATCCAATAAGCTGGAGGTCTGGAGAAAGCAGGCTCACAAAGGGGTAAAGTCTTTGATTGAAGTTAAGTAAATCTAAACCGTATCGTTCCGATCTTCTTTATAGCTTTCGTTTTTCTGATATCTGAATACCTAATCTACTGGACGACAAGGGGGACATCCTATAATCCCCCCTGTCAAGGGAAAAGTGAGCAAGAGATAAAGTGTAATAATATCAAGGTGGTAGATAACGAACTAGATTTTTTGACATACGTTCCCCCTCGATTCTAATCAAACGTTAGATCATAGATCGGCGAGTCTCTCACTAGCTGCGAAT
>DXJM01000049.1 GCA_019057355.1 Promethearchaeota archaeon
AATTTTGTATGGCTCTGTTTTTTTCATCTTTCCAACTCGGAATCGATTCTTTTTTCTTTTTGTAGCTTTCTACAAAACCATACTCGCCTCCTACTACTCCCATCTGCGATAGAACAATAAACATCTTCCGATGATATTTATCATTTTTTGGGTATTTCCTGACAAATTCTTTACAAACATTGTGTAGAAATTCCTCCCCTTTGTACGCCCGTAAAATACTTATAACAACTTCAGCCTTATTCTTTTTTTTAGATTTAAGCAAGTTAATTAGCTTTTTCTCTAAAATATCGTTAAAAACCGGAAAAATAACATGCAATAGATGACTTCCTTCCCAATAATAAAGCCAATCTTTTTTGTTAAACCACTTCAGAACTTCTTCAATTACTACCTTTGCTTGTTTGTTAAGCGATTTATTGAGTTTATGTAAATCAAATGGTATGGCATCGTAACGATCTTCTTCTTTCTTTTTCGCCTGAATCGAAATTCGTTTACGGAAAAAAGCTATTATCTTCTTCGGATATTTTTCCGCAATGGGTACCAAAATCTCATCTGTATGGTAATCAATGTTCGGGACTAATAAAAGATTTTCAAGGATAGTATCAAATTCAATACCTGTTAAATCATTTAAGATATATTCATTGCGGTACCAAACATAATTAATCCACCAGTAGCTTTTTTGTTTAGTCAATTCATTGACTGAATTAATGAATAAAGTTTTTGTATTTTTATACTTAGGATAATTTCTAACTACAGCTTTAATAATGTTATTCAAAGTATTTATGTCACCGTTTTTTTTTGCTTTCTGGAATATTTCTTCTAAAAGCGTCTTATTTATTTCTTCAACATACTCGAAAACATAAGCACAAAGATGAAGATATTTATTCCTATATACCCATTTTTTTATTAAATTTTTTGCAAGTTTTTTCTTTTTACTTTTCCAGACACCTGCAACTAAATGAATAAGAAAATACTCCAGCTCTTTTTCTTTTAAGATTAAGAGGTTATAAGCTATTTCCGGTTTTTGTATTCCCAATTCATTAAGAAAGAAATTAAAATACTGAAATTGCCCTTTATCGTCTGAAATAGAATAATTTTTAATCACTGATAAAATTTTCACTAGCCATTCGCTAAAATTTTCTTCGGATATATCATCAATGAATTCCTGAATCTTCTTTTTTCTTTCTTCCTCTGCTTTTTTCCAATCTATGTCTTCAGAAAACCTGAAATCATAACCTACAAATACTCTAAATAATTGATAACTATCCAGAGATGCAATTAACAATTGTAATCGATCAATTTTGGGCAATGTATCTTTCCCAAATATAGTAATAAACAAATGCGCTTGCTCTTCAATTTCCTTAATTATTTCGTTGTCTGCACTTCCAACAATTGAAATGTAGTAATCTATCAAGCTATTAGTATTCTCTAAAACCATTTTTTCCATATCTTGACCATAGCTTTGATATGGAGTATGTGAAGCCTTTTGAAGGGTCTGGATAATTTTTTGTTTCTTTCCTAAGTCTTTAACATGAGAATAAAGTTTCTTAAGTATCTCAATAGTTCTTTCTCTAATCTTTTTTAAATTTTCATTTACAGGCAATGCCCCAGATTGAAGGACAAATGTTTGATAATCTTTCCATGAATGTCCTTCAAAAGAAGGCGTGAGCAATTGACTAGCTATTTTTATAACAACATCAAAATATTTTAACTTCTTTACCTCTCCCCATTTCTCGATCTCATCAAGCAATAAAATTTGGAGACTATAATAGATTTTCTTATCTCTAACAAACAAAATATATTTTGATAAATTTGAAATTGATTCCAACGATTTTTCTTTAATTTTTTCATGCTCATCTAAGGAAAGTTCTATCAATAAATTAAATATTTCTTTAGGATAATAAAAGCGTAATTGATTAAGAATATCCAAGCACACATCTGCAATCTCTGAATATCCATACCCCTTTAATCTTCCCAAAATTGTTTTGATAGGCTTTGTTTTTAAGGATTTCGATTTTTTTAATGATTCCTTAACAATTTTTATAATATTTAATTCTCTCGGAGTTTTATCTCCGAACTCCTCTACATATCTGTGTAACATTTTTATTTTTTCATACAATTCGTTATTGGATTCTGAAGATAATATAGCGTTTAAAAAATTAGCATCAAAAATCTGTTTTCCTTGTTTTATCTTTTCTATTTCTCTTGCTATAAAGTCAAAACTATACTGAGCTTGCTTTATGTGATTTTTCATCACATCTGCAAATTGTTTTCTTAACGACTCAAAGGCACGTTTATCAAATTCCGGCAATTCCTTTTCTGGCTTATAAATTACGCCGTGCGCCATTTCTGACCATGAGTGATAGAGTACCGTTGTTAATTGGATCTCACATTTAAGATTCTTGAACTTTGCATATTCACCCAATTTTAGTCTATCTTTATTTAGTCTTACTACAATATGCAAAGCATTATAATCATAATCTGAATATCTCAGGTTTTGCTTAATTACATTAAATTCTTTGTGAATATGAGTAATAAATCTTTGGACATCGCTATCTGTGTAAAATATGACTCTGCATCCCGCCAGATCATCAACTTCCTGAACTGATGTTATTTTTTGTAAGCTCTTATTTTCTATTAATTTTCTCTCCAATGATTCAATCTCTTTCTCTCTGCAATCAACTATCTGATATTTAAATTGATTGTTCTCAAGAGCTGTTTTTAGAATAAATTTTACCCCTTTTGAAAAATCATTATATAGCGGCTTTAAATTAGTGTACTCAGCCAATAGGTTTTTTATTTTGTCTTGACTCATGTGGAAATTATTTCCTTAATAAATCTCCGAATCTAGTTATTCTGGAATTTTGGCAATAGTATTTTACTTTTGCGCTTTTCTACTGCCAATTTTATTCTACTACAATAATAAAAATTGTCGAGCACGTAGCTATTCAGTTAAATTATTATCCGATATTAAGATTTATATCAGACCAAAAAAGGAAGTAGAATTTTCTACTTCCTTTTAAGATTTGAAAGAGCTGATTCTAAGAACTTCGTCACTCTGAATCGTAAAATCTCTCCCAGGATTTATCCTC
>DXJM01000050.1 GCA_019057355.1 Promethearchaeota archaeon
CAATTCAAAATTTATACAAACATATTTTTTTTTATCATGGAAAACCTTAGGAGCGAAATAAGAGAATATTTTAAAGGGATATTTGAAAATTCATTTGATAGTATTGTTGTCTATAATCTTGATGGAATAATTATTGATGTTAATCAAATCATACTGGATTTATTTGGATTTAAAAGAGAAGAGGTCATGAATAAATTCTTTAAAGATTTTTTGAGAAAGGAGGATATCATTCAAGCAATGAATGCTATTAAAGAAATCAAGGAAACGGGAAGAATTTCTAAACCCAACATTTACCAAATAACAGGGTCTGATGGTCTTATAAAGCATCTTGAAATCTATGGGATGCCTTTTAAACAAGGTGGAGCGGTAAAAGCGATATTTGCAATTGGACATGACATTTCCGATAAAATAGCGATTGAGCAAAAATTAAAAGAATCTGAGGAAAAATATCGAATTTTATTTGACAAGTCTTCACACGCGATTGTTTTGTTTGATTTTGATGGAACTGTTATTGAATTAAACTCCACTATTGAGAAAATTTTTGGGTATTCCCCTAAAGAATTAATTGGTAAAAATTACTTGAAGCTCCCTTTTTTTTCTGAAGGAATGATTGATATATTAGCAAAAAGATTTCAAGAATTTAAAAGCATGGAGTCACATCATTCAGAGCCAACATATCCACGAGAATTGCTGATTAAAAAAAAAGATGGGACCTTTGCAACGGTAAGAACGATAACATCCCCTATTAAAATTGGGGATAAGGATTACTTTCAATCTATACTTCAAGATATAACCGAACAAAGAAAAGCGGAACAAAAATTAAAAGCATCTGAAAAAAAATATCGAGATTTGTTTGATAGTTCTCCTTATTCTATTGTTTTACTTGATTTGAACGGTATTATCGTCGATGTGAATTTAACGGTAATGAACATCCTCGGATATGATCGAGATGAGGCAATTGGGATTAAGTTCTTAGATTTACCTCTTTACGAGCCAAAATTTATTCCATTGCTCAATGATCGGTTAAAATTATATGCACGGGGTGAAAAGCTAAAATCAATCGTGCTCCCTTTAAAAAAAAAGAATGGTGGATCTTTTTGGGTGAATCCTAACGTGTCGCTCGTGGATATTGATGGTGTTCAACACATCCAGATCATTTTTGAAGATCTCACAGCAAAAATCGAAACTGAAAATGAATTAAAAGAATCTGAGAAAAAATATCGTTTAGCCTATGAGAGAGAAAACTTTTATAAAGACGTATTCGCTCACGATACTCGAAATATCTTGCAAAGTATCTTATCATCAATAGAGATATGCAAGATGAGTATTAAGAAAAATCAAAATATTAACATCATCGAAGAATTACTCGATGGCTGCAAGCAACAAGTCTTGAGAGGTGCAAATTTGGTAAAAAATGTAAAAAAGTTTTCTCAACTGGAACAATCAAAAAGACCCTTAATGAAGATAAATCTTGTCAAGTGCATAAATAAAGCAATAAAAATAACTCAATCCTATTCTAAAGAAAAAAAAATCAAGATTTCCCTAAAAACTGAATCGGAAAATTTTTACACTAAAGCAGATGATCTATTGATTGATGCCTTTGAAAATATATTATTGAATGCAATTCATCATAACCCTGAGAAAAGCGTTGAAATCATAATTAAAGTTTTTAAAATCATGGAAAATGACCTTGTTAAAATTCAAGTTGAATTCATTGATAATGGTCCCGGAATCCCTGATTATAAAAAAAATGTAATATTTAAAAGAGGTAATGAGCAGGATATAACCATGAGTGGGACTGGTCTTGGACTCTATTTAGTCCATTCGATTATAGAAGAATATAACGCAAAAATTTGGGTTAAAGATCGATTTCCAAACGATCATTCAAAAGGATGCAGATTTATTTTTCAATTTCCTCAATTTTGAAAATCATCTCGTTTCTCGATTGGTTATTGGCTTGCAGTAATTTTCAAGATCAAATAGCTACTAAAAGATATAAAACTGAATTCACTTCAATAATATAATCTGATATGATAGTCAACCATTTCATATTATAGTCAAAAAAAAGGAATATTGATCTATGATCACGCCCGAAGAATTGTTAAATCTCATGAAAGAAAGGAGAAGCACTCGTCATTTTCAAGATAAAGAAATCCCCGAGAATGCCATTCAGATGATTTTAGAAGCAGGAAGATGGTCGCCAAGTGCTTAAAATAAGCAACCCTGGGAATTTATTGTTATCAGGGATAAAAAAATTATAAAAAAGATAGGAGAAACTCAGAGTCAACCCTTCTGGGTGACAGCTCCCGTGCACGTGGCAATAGTAGGAAAAACTAAACGAAATCCAAAGTGGTATTTGATTGATACAGCTCTTGCTTCAATGAACATGATGTTAATGGCTTGGTCTCTAAAGATTGGAACCTGTTGGGTGGGGGCAATGGAAAAAGAAAAAGCAAGTAAAATATTGGGGCTTGCTGAAGACGATTACTTGTTAACGATCTTGCCTTTAGGTTATATTGAAGGAACAATTCCAAAAAGTTATAGAGCATCCATGGAAAGAATTAAAAGGCAAATCTAAATATCTACTAAGTAAGATATATAAAGAATATAAAAAAAAAAAAATATACTTAAAAAAGGAATTATGCAATGAGCCTTGGATATTTCAGTTTGGTCTTACATGGACACATGCCTTGGTGTAAAAAAAGTGGAGTGTGGCCTGCAGGAGAGCAATGGTTTACGGAGGCCACAATGGAAACGTACATTCCCATGCTTAATATCTTGAGGGAATTAAAAGAAAAAGGGGTTAAAACGGCCATTACAATCAACATTACTCCAATATTAGCAGAGATGATGGCTGATGAATATATGAACCAGCGTTTTGGGGAATACATGGAGGAATGGATCAAAAGAGCTCGTTCTGACATTCAAAGGTTTGAAAATCATCCCAGAAGAAAAGAACTAGCAGAATTCCACTTGAACAATCTCGAACACGTGTTAAGCACGTATCATCACAATTATTATTGCAATCTCTTGGGATCATTTAAATGGCTCCAAGATGAGGGGATGATTGAACTAATAACGTGTGGTGCTACTCATGGTTTTCTACCGCTTTTTGAAAGCGATTCGGGAATTCATTCTCAATTACAATTAGCTGTTGATACACATGAAAAATACTTTGGCAAGCCGCCAAGGGGAATATGGCTCCCTGAATGTGCATACCGGCCAAAGGAAACTAAAAATGGGAAGATAAGAGAAGCTATTGATTATTGGTTGCATAATTCGGGAATTGAATATTTTTTTGTAGACTCTCATGGTGTATTGGATGCTGAGATGATTGAGAGCAAGAATAATATCGGGTTAAATACAAATTACGGATTCAATTTAGAAACGGGTGTTTCGGTATTTGGTCGAAATAGAAATACTAGCAGGCAAGTATGGGACTCAAAGATTGGCTATCCTGGTGATCCGTTTTATCGGGAATTTCACATGAAAGATAACCATTCTGGCTTGCATTACTGGAGGATTACTGATAAAAAATTAGGAAATAAAGATAAAGAACTTTATGATGTTAAAATGGCAAGCCAAAGGATTAACTCACATGCAAGTCATTATATTTCAATTATGCATGATGAATTGACTAATTTTTATCAACAATACGATCATAAGGGAATTATTATCTCTCCTTATGATTTTGAGCTATATGGACACTGGTGGATGGAAGGAATTAACTGGTTAAAAAAGGTTTTTGAATTAATTAATCATAACAAGGAAATTGAAATGATAACGATAAGTAACTATCTCTTAGAATACAAGGATACTTTTTCTACAATTAAAATGAAGCAAAGTAGCTGGGGAGAAGGCGGGCAATTTCAAGTATGGAAAAACCTTGAACACGGGTGGATTTGGCCTTACATTAATTCATCAATAAAGGATCTTGAAGATGTATTATCTCAAAACACAAATCCCAATGATTGGGGTCAGAGAATCCTAAAGCAAGCAGCCAGAGAATTATTATTGATGGAAGGTAGCGATTGGCCCTTCCTTCTTTATACAAAGCAAGCAAGAGAGTATGCCAATAAAAGATTTCACGATCATCATCAAAGATTCAACAAGTTGCTATGGGCTGCTAAAGATTATAATGATAAAAATCGTATTTCCATTGAAGATTTGATAGAAATGGAACAGATTGACTCATGTTTTCAAGATATTAATCTTAAATATTTCAATAGACTTAAATATTGAATAATTATATTATCCAATTATGAGTATTTTATTCTGCGGGATGCATTTTCATGTTAGAAAAAAAATTTATTAAACAGCATCGATGGAAAATGACAAAATGGATGAAAAAAAATCGTCATTCCTTTCCTGATGATTACCACTTTTTTAGAATATTTTTATACATTAATTACATTGGCCTCTTAATGGCACTTTCTGGAGTAATTTTTATGATTGCCTTTTTAACTGGGTTATTTTTCAATTCCTTTACCTTAATACTATGGTTAACGCTATTTATAGGTGGATTAAGCATTGGAATAACAGGTAATAGAATGCAACTTCCCTTTCTTCATAAATTTTTATTTATTTATATAAAAGATCAATCCATTCAAGTAAATTTTAATGTAAATGAATGGATATACAAGCAGAAATATATGTCCGTTAAAGCATATAAATTTGGATTGCTCTATTCTCTAATTGTTTATTTCCCTCTTACAATGTTATTTATTATTACCGTAGGGTTGCTCCTAGGTTTTATTCCTTGTATAATCATTGGTTATGTTTTATTAAGCGTGTTGGTTCTCACCAACCTTCCCATTTTATTTGTTAGTCCCTCTAATCATCTTTATATGTCTATTAATGAACCTTTCATTTTTTTTTATGGACTCTTAACTTCAATTTCTTTAACGCTTGTATTCAAGAATCAAATTTTTCATATAATAACAATTTTAATAATAGGATTATATTGGTTAATTTTCAAGTTAATATGGAGAAAACAAAAATTTATCGCTGAAGATGATATCAAGGAACATCTAATTTCTGATATAAATGAATATTTGAAAACCGAAAATGAGATTGAATTAAAATATTGGAAATGGATTCAACCTAGACGATATCTTGTCAAAGAATTAATGGAGTCTGGTAAAATTCAAAATGGAGATTTATTAAACGATAAAATTATCAAGAAGAATTAAAATAATAAAAAAAAATACATTTTTAACTCTTAAAAAGAAAAAATTGAATTTGATCGGGAATTCTACTCGTCAGATTCTTCCCAATCCCCATCATTGAAGTCTTCTTCAGAATCATCATCATATTCTGAAATATCGTCCTCGTAATTATTCCAAAAATCCTTTTCTTTCCCTTTTTTTGGACCATCTAAATTTATTTTAACCACTATCTACTCCCTTACTTTTCTTATAGTTAAACATTTTATAATTTGATAGTTATTAATTTTAATA
>DXJM01000508.1 GCA_019057355.1 Promethearchaeota archaeon
TAAGAAATACACACCATTTGTTGATTCTACACTTAATGCCATTTTTTCCGTTTCAGAAGGATCCTTAAATAAATTTAATTCATTTTCATTTTGTGGATAAAATTCAATGATAATTCTTCCAGTTCTCTTGAGAATTTCATATAAATTTTTTGCAGTTTTATTTACTGTGCTTCTCACTTGATTAATCCCATTTTTCCCATGAGTTATGAAGTTATAAGCCGAGACGGAAATGATGTGGTCAAAAGAATTTAACCTGAAAGGTAAGTGGTTGATATCTGTTAAAATCAGAGATAGATTTTCCAGATGTCTTGTTTTTTTCCTTTCTTTTGCTTTCAAGAGCATGTCAAGCAAAATATCAACACCTATCACTCTAAATCCATTAGCAATAAGCGATTCTGAAGAATAACCCGTACCACATCCCATATCTAATATTAAATAGGGAATGTCATCGTCAATTAGATTTGATCCCAATTTTTCATCAAAGAGATATTCAATGCATCTTGTTGTTGTTGTTTTTTGATTTCGTTCCATCCACTTTTGATTGTTATATTCCTTGGCAGATTCCCCCGTATATGAATCTGGAAATTTTGGCAGATAATTTTTTCGTGTCAATAGCGATCATAATGTACAAATTATTAAAGGTTTTTAAATCTTCAAAGGCATTTGTAAATCAAAACAAAATTTCTATTATTTTATAGACATAATGGCTCAAGCTCAAACTAAAAATGTTCAAAACGAATCCAAGACAATCTTGATTTGTGATGATGAAAAAGATATAGTAGATATCTCTAAAAGAATTTTAAATTGGGCAGGATATAAGACGATTACCTGTAGTGATGGACAAGAATTGTTAGAAAACGTGAAAAAATTACATGATAAGATAGATTTAATACTTCTTGACGTTAGGATGCCCGTATTAGATGGTCATAGAACATTGGAAATATTAAAAGCAACGAATGAATTCAAGAAAATTCCCGTCGTGCTGTTTACGGTAGGCGTTTGTAATAAAGACATCCAAAAAGGTCGAGAATTGGGTGCAGACGCATACTTACCGAAACCCTTTTCAGCAAGGGGCTTATTAACCTATATTCAAGACATTTTAAATAATCTTAATTAAAATCTTGAATGATAAATAACTCAAATAATTATTTAGAAATAATTATGAATAAATTTATTTCTATGCATAATCTGAGAAATAAATCTGTTATAAGTCCAAATAACCTTGCTAAATGCCGTTTTTAATATTTATGTAATGGATTTGAATAAGAATCCTTTATCTCAGCAGAAAATTAAAATTATGTAAAAATTTACCATTATTTGTATGAAATATTCTAAAGGTTATTCTCGTTTTATTAATGATAAATTCGAAATTCATATTGCAAGAGAAAATCAGGATGAATTTGAAAAAATTCTTAATCTTAACATTATTGTTCATGGAGAAACGGTTAAAGATTACTTGAAGAGGATTTTTTGGGACCATCCAAGAAAAAAAGAATGTTTTTGGCTATATATTTCAAATTCACTTACGGGAGAAATCGTTTCAAGCATTAGTTTATTACCTTTATATTGGAACATCGGAGGAATTATCACCCCAATATGTGAAATGGGCTTTGTCGGAACATTGGAGGCGTACCGTGGAAATGGTCTAATACGTGAATTAAATGTTTTATATGAAGAAATTATGGATGAACAGGGCTATTTAATGTCTGTTATTAGAGGAATTCCTTTTTATTATCGAAAGTTAGGTTATGAATTTGCATTGCCATTAGATTATAGAATGCTTTTAGATCCCTCAAAAATTCCGGATATAAAATTAGATTTTTTGAAGATCAGACAGGCAAGATATGAAGATATTGATGATATAAAAAAAATGTATGAAGATATCTATGGAAGCTATTTTATATGGAATCAATTTGAAAAAAATTCATTTATGTTCAAATATCTCAATGACAATTACGATAATCTTCTTGCAAAGCTATTTATTATTGAAGAGAATGGTATATCTCAAGCATATTTTACCTTTGGGCTTTCCTATGATAATATCGGATATGAAATTAAGTCATCACATTTGAATGAAAAGCATTGCATCAAATTATTACAATTTGTTAAATTAATGCATAGTGATGAAAAAAAGCAAGAAATTGATCTAGCGATTAGAGAAGAAACTGTTTTAGCAGATGTAGTTGGTAATCTTGGTGGCTTTCAATATAATTCGTATGCATGGCAAGTGAAAATTTTAGATTTGAAAAAATTTTTGGCAAATATAACAACTATATTAGAAAAAAGGTTAGATGGCTCAATCTCTAAAAAACTTACTCAAAAGATAAAATTAAGCAACTACAGCGATAATTACACACTTTCTTTTATTGAAGGAAAAATAAAAGGAATAACCTATCAAAAAGGAGATCCAAGAGAGGGTACAAGCGATCTACAAGTACCTGGAAATTTTCTCTATAAAATGATCCTTGCTGATCGAGATTTTAATGAGATTAATCATGTTATAAAAGATGCAAGGGTGAAGAAAGAATCAAAAGATTTGATCAATATATTATTTCCAAAAGAGAATTCTTTTCCCGAAAGTTACTATTAAACCATTGAAATGTTTTTTTCCGCGTGAGATAATCATGTAATTTTAAACATCATTTTCTGTTCTCATGTATATGTATAGATCAAAAATATTGGTCAAATTTTAAAAAATTTGTATATAAGTATTTCCTCCATGATATGATGACTTAAAATGACTGATATTATCTTCTAAATAGAAAATATTATGATATTCCGAGTATACATTTGATTATAACGATAATATGTCTTTAAATAGTAAAACAACTTTATCTATAATTATAACATTTTATTTTTGAAGA
>DXJM01000509.1 GCA_019057355.1 Promethearchaeota archaeon
ATAATGATTTGCTATTTAAATGAGGGGACTATTAAAGAGAAATTAACAATGGTATGAAATGCAATAGATATGTGATAACTTAATTCCATTTTATTTTTAATGGATTTCGAGGAGGTGCCCGGTGATATTCAACGCTCGGGAATCCAAGGGTTAGTACCCCGTGAACGTTCATATTATTTGGGATACCAAGTTTTTTCCTGAACTTTTTATTTCGTCTTAATGCTTCTTGAGCATATCCTATCCAACACGTTCCCAAATTTAATGCATGAGCTGCAAACATCCCGTGATTTAGAGAAAGTCCAGCATCATTACCTGTCATGCTACCATATTTAGGAGCATATAAAATTATGATGACTGGAGCATCATAAAAAATGGGGTCTTGTCCCTTTTCAAATCGCTCTATCTTAGAGTTCATGGAAATTAAAGTCGCTGGATCGCTTACTCTTTCTTTTAAATTACTTGATAAGAAGATCTTGAAATATTTACCCATCTTGACAAGTTTTTTCAAGGTATAAAACAATTGCATCACGGTCTTCTTGAGATCCGTGATTTTTTGCTCATCGGTAAGCACGATGAATTCCCATGATTGTTTATTGCTTGCTGAGGGCGCGTATTTCATAGCTTCAAGAACGGCCTCAATGCCTTCACGCGGGACGGGATCTTTTTTATAATTCCTGATCGAGCGCCTTGTTCTCATGAATTTCATGAAATTCTCATAATTGATGAATGATGATGGGGTTTTAATTTCCTCGAATTCGAACGCTCTTTCGCTAGCATCGTACTCGATGGCATCTGTTGGGCAGATAGAGATGCAATGTCCGCAAAGTATGCATCTATTTAGTTGATCTTCAAAAAGAACTTTCCTTTTTTCTCCTACCACCGTTGGTGGCTTATAGAAAAGATTAGAAGGGCAATCTATAACACAATTAAGGCATTTAATGCATTTAATGTCATTAATTTCAATAATTTTCAAGAAATATCACGCTCCCAGTTCTTATTTTATAGTAGTTTTTTAAATTTTTAAGCTTTTTAATTTTTCTTTGATAGTTATCATGATTTTCATTGCTTCTATGGGAGTTAGCGAGTTGATATCAATTGTATCAAGGATATTCTTTAATTCTGCAATCTCGTCATCAAGAATTCGTTCCATTTTAATAACTGGTTTAAAAAAAGTAGTCTGAACGGATCTTTTTGTTTTTTTTCTTCCATCCTGCAATTCTTGTTCTGAGATGTCCCGTGGAAGTGCCTTTTCAGGAGTATATTGCTTTATTTCTTGCATTTGCCTTTCCTTCAATTGCAGTTCCTCTTGTTTTTTGGCTAATAATCCCTCGCTTTCGTTTAATTTCGACTTCTTCATCATTAGTTCGGAATTTAATTTATCCAGTTCTTGCTTTTTCTCGCTGATCAACTTGTCATAAATTTTGTTTGATAATGTTTTGCACCCGTTACTTTTTATCGAGGACTTCAATGGATCTTTCTGTTCGATTTGTTCCAATATTTCAAAGGCTCTTATTATCACGTCATCCGGAATGCCTGCCATTTTTGCCACGTGAATACCGTAGGATTTATCCGTGCTCCCCTCCCTCAATTTTCTCACGAAATTAATCGAACCATCATCGTTTTCGATAATATCCAAGTGGAAATTTTTAACTCTAGGCAGGTTTATTTCGGTTAACTGGTGATAGTGAGTGCTAAAAAGAGTTTTTGTTTTTAAATCGTGGAGTTTTTCAAGAGTGGCCATTGCGATGCTTTGACCATCACTCGTGCTCGTTCCCCTCCCCAATTCATCAACGATGACAAGACTTTTTGGCGAGGCATAATGCAGGATTTTTGCAGTTTCAGTCATCTCAATCATGAAAGTGCTCAATTTCCTTGCAAGATCATCCGATGCACCAATCCTTGTAAAAATCTGATCTATCAAGCCGATTGTAGCGGATTTAGCAGGCACGTAACACCCCATTTGAGCGATGATGCAAATTAAGGCGACTTGACGTAAAAAGGTGGATTTTCCCGCCATGTTTGGACCGGTAATCATCATGATTTGCTCCTCTTCCGTATCCAAGTAGCAATCATTAGGAATGAAGGGCTCATCAAAATTGAGTTGTTCGACGACGGGATGCCTTCCCTCCTTGATAATGATTTTTGTATCATCGGTAATGACTGGCCTGCAATAGTTAAACTTCTCCGAAACTTCAGCAAAACAGACCAAGACATCGATGTTGGCAATATTTCGGGCAGTTTCCAAGATATTTTGCGTCTCTTTTATCACATTATCTCTAATCGAGCAAAAAATTTCATATTCAATATCATTGATTTTTTCTTCGGCAGAAAATACTTTTTCCTCGAGATTTTTCAATCGCTCGGTGGTATATCTCTTGGCGTTTTTCAAGTGCGCTCGCTCGATAAAATCATCGGGTATTTTTGGGATGGATTTTAGCGTGTTGTGAGTTATTTGAATATAATATCCAAGGATATTATTATGTCCAATCTTCAATCCCGTATTCAATTTCCATTTATATTTTAATTCAGACTCGTATTCAAGGACATATTTCTTTCCATTATTGAGAATGTCCCTTATTTCATCAACTTGTTCACTAAATCCATCTCTTATTATATTTCCCTCTTTAACCGTCATTGGAGGCTCTTCTTTTATGGATCTTTCAATAAGCGCTCTTATATCTCTAAAATCATTGATCTTATCTAAAAAAGGAGAGATCTCCGGAATGCAAGCTTTTTCCAACAAGGTTCGAATGGTCGGAATGATTTCTAAAGAATTTTTAATATTGATGAGATCTCTTGCGTTGGTTCGGGCGATATAATTTACACGATTGATGAATCTTTCAAGATCACCAATTACTTTCAGGTTTTCTCGTAAATCAGACCGTAGAAAAATGTCATCCTTGAATTTTTGAACGATATCGAGGCGGGAATTTATTTCTTTGATATCGCATAATGGGTTGAGGATGATTTTATTGAGCAACCTTGCCCCCATGGGCGTGTGAGTCATGTTAAAGATGGAATATAGCGTGGCTTCCTTTCCCTTTTCCCATAAAGATGTGATTAATTCAAGATTGCGTTGAGTCATGTAATCTAAATGGAGGTTTTTCTTGCCTTGAATGAGATTAATTTTAAAAATATTAGGAAGAACATCCCTTTGGGTTTCCTTTAAAAAAGCTAATAACCCCCCAGCAGCCCGAACAGCCAGCTTGGAGTCTTCCATGTCGAAACCCGCTAAATTCGAGACTTGAAAATGCCGAATGATGGTTTCTCGTGCTTTATCAAGGCTAAACACGTTATCATCATAGGTCTTAATAACTGCAGTTGTTAGATCCTGTAATATCATAAAAAATCGCTCGTCCTTTTTCAAATCCGATGATAATACGATTTCCACGGGATCATATTGAGAAATCGTACTCAATAATTCCTCAATTGGATCTCTTTCCGTGGAATAACATTCTTTAGATTCAAATTCACCAGTTGATAATTCTGCAAAAGCGATGCCGTAGCCATTTTTTCCTCGCACCATGGATGCAATGTAGTTATTTTTATTTGCTTGCAATAGATTAAAATCTACGACAGTACCGGGTGAAATAATACGGGTAACGCCCCTTTTTACGATCCTACCTTTCACGGTTGAAGGATCTTCAAGTTGATCCACGAGGACGAGAGTTTGACCCTGGTTAATCAAGTTGTTAAAATGGTGCGAAACGGAATGATGGGGGATACCCGCAAGAGGATAGGAACTACTTCCTAACTTCCGCTTAGTAAGGGTTATGCCAATGAGTTTTGAAATCTTAATGGCATCATCATAAAAGAATTCGTAGAAATCACCCATCCTGTAAGCGATCAAGTGCTCTGGGTATTCTTTTTTTATTTGAAACCAATGGTGCATCATTGGAGTGAGCTCTTTCACATTTATGTTTTCAAGGGTCATTTCGGTTAATTGAAACGGTTTGATGGTAGGTCACTTTATTTTCTCTCAATTAACATTATTAATTCATCATACAAATAAATTCATGTTTAATTTATCATTAATAATCATACGTGACTGGTAATTTTCTCAAAAAGAAGGTAAAAAGTATTTTTAAAGATGACATGTTTTTCTAATGCATGAGTGAGAAACTTATCTTATATGAAGTGAAAGGTAGAGCGGCAGTCATCACAATAAACAGGCCAGATAAAGCCAATGCTGTCAATATTGGCATGCTAAAAATGATACACGGGCACTTGCTTGAGGCAGACGAGGACGAAAAGGTGAGATGCATTATAATTAGGAGCAGGGGTGATAAATTCTTCTCAGCGGGATACGACCTTAAAGAAGTGATGGAAGACCCTAACAATCTCAAGCTGGTAACTGAATGGGGAAGAAAAGTAAATGAAACCATTTTATTTCTAAAAAAACCCGTGATAACCCAAATTCAAGGAATTGCCATAGGATTCGGTGTATTAGTAACTGTTGCTTCAGATCTCAGAATATTTGCTGATAGACCTGTAGAAGAATTATATTTAAGGCTTCCCGAACTATTTATAAGTGCATACCCCCAGACTGGCGCGACGATCATGCCTTTGATGGCGTTTGGAATTAGTTATGCGAAAACGTTGTTATTCACCAATAAAAAAGTCTCATTAAACGAGCTGAAAAATATCAATTTTCCCACAATGATCTTTCCATTGGAAACACTCGACTCTGACACCTTGAACTATGCCAAGGAACTAGGGAAATTAAAGATGGAATTTCTCTTTACTTACAAGGCAATGACGACCATAATGAATAAAGCATATATCAAATCATGCCTTGATATGGAAGATGAGTGCGGGGCGTTTGCCATGGGACCTAAAAAATCGATGAAAGAATTACACGAGTTCATTCAAGCACTCTATAAAAAATATCCATAAGTAGAAAATCTATTTGACATGTTTTTCTAGCCAAACAAACACGTCACTGTAGACTTGAGCTCGATTCTTCTCAGCAAACAACTCGTGG
Organism: Promethearchaeota archaeon; assembly: GCA_019057355.1. Classification (GTDB taxonomy): domain Archaea; phylum Asgardarchaeota; class Lokiarchaeia; order Sigyniarchaeales; family SOKP01; genus FT1-020. Next base: position 4,985 of record DXJM01000509.1, read on the forward strand.
TAGAATCCATCGTATTCGATGTATTTTTTATCATGGCTTTTTGCCTTTGATATGAATTGCTTGCTCTTTTTCTTATCGACTATCCTATCTTCTCCTGCTTGAAGGACTAAACAACTACAAGACAGTCTTGAAGCATTCTTCATTGCCCATTTCATTGATGATAATAATTCAGATTGAGTTTCTATAGACATGACATCTATCTTGTTCTTGTCGGCAAAATGGAGTTTTAATATTTTCAAATCGCTCGTCAAAATTTTCTGGTTAATTTCATATTTAACGGTCTTCGAGGGTGCTAATCTTGCCCCTACTTTCTTGCTTGCGGGCATTTTTTCGATGAACTCGAGAAAGGGGGAAGCGGCGATTACTCCGTCTAACTGTGGATGGTTTATTGCATAAATTAAAGCAATCAAGCCTCCAAAACCTTCACCAATCAAGAAAATTTTTTTATCACCTGCGTCTTTTTTAACGACATCCATGAATAAAACGAGATCTTTTTGAACGTGATCAAACATGCTTATGATATGACCCGGATATTCTCCTGCATTTCTCCAATGACCCCTGATATCAAATGCATGCATTGAATATCCTTTTTCTGTTAGAAATTCGGCAAGCATGCTTAGTCGGTCAGAATGGGTCCCCCAATCATGCATGCCAATTATATAGGCCTTTACATTTCCTGAATCTGGCAACCAGACTTGGTATTCAAGTCTTGCTTGCTCGCGCCCATTAAAAAATGTTTTTTCATTTCTCATAATAATTCATTAAAAGTATTTCGCATTATTTTAACATGATCATTATACATGGTGTAAGTTTTCATGGTTGAAAAGAAGATGGTAAAAATCGCAATTCATGGAAGGGGCGGGCAAGGAGTGGTAACCTGTGCAGAATTGCTTGCTGAAGCAGCCTACATGAGTCGAAAGTATGAGGATGTCCATGCATATCCTTCTTTTGGAGCTGAAAGAAGAGGCGCTCCAGTTCAAGCTTATGCAAAGCTTTCTCGTGAAGATAAAATCTGGGATCGGGCTCAAATTGAATATCCCGATATCATGATCATTTTTGATGAGAGTCTCCTGAGCGAACAATTAAGTTCATCCCTTCTTCCAGATGGAACGTTAATCATTAATTCGGAAAAGGAACCAGGATTTTTCAAAGAGAAATTTAAAATGAAGGATACAAGCAAGGTCATCGTTGCAGATATTAGCACTTTATCCTTAAACAAGCAATTAACTATTGATGGAAATCCTGTTCTTAATACACCAATTTTAGGATTGCTTTTAAAAGCCCTACCAGATTTAACATTGGAAAATTTGGAATCCGTATTGAATAAAAGAATGAACGCAAAAATCGCACGAGTTAATTTTGAATTAATAAAAGAAGGTAACGAGCTCACTAAAATCGCATGATTAAACGGAATGATCGTTTACTTCGAGAGGCAAGAGCACTTTAAAAGTTGCCCCCCTATTTCTTCCATCAGAATGAGCCGAAATGGTTCCATCATGCATTTCGACCAGTTGCTTCGTGATGAACAATCCCAATCCAGACCCTTGAATGTCTAAATATTCAAATCCCGCGCCTGAACGTTCAATCTTTCCAAATTTAGTGAAAATCTTTTTCATCTCTTCTTCGGTCAACCCGATACCCGAATCTTGCACGATGATTTCTACATTAGTATCTATCTTTTTCACGGTAATTTGTATCTTACCCCTTGGAGGAGTATTTTTTATAGCATTTAGCAAGAGGTTGGTAATGACTTGTTCAATCCTGATTTTATCCACGAAAATATTAATATTACTCGGGATCACTTGCGTTATATATAATTGTCTCTCCTTTAGAAAATATGATACTTCTTCAATGCAATCACTTATTATCTTCCCCAAGTCTTCAGTTTTTTTGTCTAATTCGAGTTTTTCAAACTGTATGCGAGAAACATCGAGCAGTTTATCAATCAATGTACCGAGCCTTTGAGCCCCTCTTTTCATCATTTTTATCAGTTCAAACGCGTCCTTACCGAGCTGTTCTTTATAAACTTGTAAAATAAGCTCACAAGCACCACATATTGACATCAATGGTGTTTTTAATTCGTGTGAAATCCCAGAAATCAATTCATTTCTTATTTTATCGAATTCTTTGATTTTTTCAATTTCTTTTTTCATGAGATCTTCAGTCCTTCTCCTTTCTGTAATTTCACTTATGAATTTTTCAACGTTTTTATGTTCCGTTATTTCCCTGGAAATCATGACAGCTTTCTTATGCTTATTTTCATCCAAAAATGTTCTTATTTTTGATTCAAACCAGATATAATGTCCATTTTTATGACGTAACCGTGTTTCAGTGGTTTCCTCTTCTAAAATAGGATCTTTTTTAAGAATACCAGAGACCTTCTCATAATCCTTTGGATGAACGAGGTCTTCCATCTTATGTCCTATTATTTCATCTTCAGAGAGGTCTAAGAGTTTTAGATGCGCCGCTTTATTGATATAATCGATGATTAGTTTCTCATCTATAATTAACACTAAATCACTCGCTTTTTCAACGATCAACTTGTACTTAATTGATGATGCCTTCTTGCTTTCTTGAAGGTTAGACATTGGGAACTTTAACTCGATATGAATTTAGGATTGAAGAGTCTTACTGCAAGGGAAGACTCTATCTTGTCCACCTTACTAATAAAGTAGGATAATAAAAGTTTTTTGAAAAAGTAAACTTTATAAAAATTAACGAGTAAAGTTTTTAATTTTCAAATATTTCCTAAAATGTCTTAGATCTTCTTTACAAGAGGATTTTCAAAAATAGTGGAAGAAAATCGTGGAGTTTAATGCCAAATAAGAAAAAAGATTATCAAATAATACTTGCTTCGATTCAGAAACCCGTGATAGGTGAAGCTGGAATCACGGGAACGTGGAGCAAGCTAAAACCAGTCATAAATTCAGAGAAATGCATCCCTTCAAAATCTGGGAAACCCGGTTGTTTTAATTGCTGGCTTTTTTGTCCTGAAGGAGTTGTTTCAAGGACAATCCCTCCAAAAATTAACATTGAATATTGTAAAGGCTGTGGAATATGCAAGGAAGAATGCCCTGCAAGTGCCATATCAATGGAGGAGGTGGAGATCGAATGAAAGAAAGTAAAAAAACGATAATAGTGACCGGGAATCATGCAGCAGCTCATGCCTTAAGGCAAGCCAAAGTGGGAGTTATTTCTGCATATCCCATAACCCCCCAGAGCCCCGTGGTTGAAAAAATATCCGATTTTATCAATGAAGGAAAGATGAAAGCCAGGTTTTTAATGGTTGAATCAGAGCATTCTGCCGCTGCTGCTTGCTGTGCGGCATCAGCTACGGGTTCAAGAGTAGGCACGGCAACTTCATCTCATGGCTTGATGTTAATGTATGAAATGCTGCCATGGGCTTCAGGAACCAGATTACCCATCATCATTAATTTAGCAACGCGTAGTTGTGGTGCTCCATGGAGTGTATGGGACGATCATTCAGACTTCATTGCCGCAAGAGATGTAGGATGGATTCAATTCATGTGCGAAGATAATCAAGAAATCTACGATACGAACCTTCAAGCATTTAAAATCGCTGAAGATCCGAGGGTATACGTTCCCGCGATAGTTGCCTATGATGGGTATATTTTATCGCATACCATGATGCCAATTGAAGTGGAAATGCAAGAAGATATTGATGCATTTTTACCTCCATTGACCCATCACCTTAATCTATCAGACATCACGCAAATAAAAGGCGTGGGACCTGTAACTACTCCTGATATCGTAAAAAGAACGGAAGGAACGGCACCGGGATACTATGAGTTCAGATATTCTCTTCAAAAAGCACTTGAAAATTCTATTGCTATTATCAAGGAAGTGCATGATGAATTTGTAGATAAATTCGGAAGGTCTTACGGGAATGGCTTGTTTAAAACCATTTTAACTGAAGATACGGATACCATCATTTTTGCCATGGGTTCTGTGTCTTCTCAAGCTCGAAATGCTATTAAAAAACTCCGGGACATTGGGATTAAAATAGGATTGGTCAGTCTACGATTATTCAGGCCATTTCCTGTGAACCAATTAAGAGACTATTTCAAGGATAAGAAGAACATTATTGTTTTTGACCGAGATATTGGCTATGGATATGAAGGAGTTTTGTGCTATGAATTGAAAGCTGCGCTCTATGGATTGAAAAATGCCCCTTTTATCAAGGGTTACATCGTTGGATTGGGGGGAAGAGATATAAAAGACGAGCATTTTATTGAAGGCGTTCAAAAGGCGCTGAAACAATCCGAACAAGGAGAGATCGTGCATGAAACGGAATTTTTAGGATTAAAATTAGAAGAATTGGAATTATAAAACAAGAAAGGTCATGAATTTGGTAAAAGTAATGGACGTTCAAGAGGAGGAATACATATATCCCGGAACGAGAATGTGCGCAGGATGTGCGATGGCATTAATATACCGCTTTGCTCTTAAAGCACTCGGACCAAAAACCATTTTAACCGTGCCCGCTTCGTGTCTCACGGTTTTGCATGGAATGCAAGGTTTTTGTACTACAAAAGTTTCAGTCCTTCACACGCCATTCGCAACCACAGGAGCTTCAGCATCAGGAATCGTTGCATCATTAGAGGAGAAAGGATTGAACAATGAAATATGCGTGGTGGCCTTTGCAGGCGACGGGGGAACGGTAGATATCGGAATCCAGGCACTTAGTGGCGCAGCAGAACGAGGGACTGATTTTATATATGCTTGTTATGACAATGAAGCATACATGAATACCGGGGTTCAACGGAGTGGAGCAACACCCCAGGGTGCGCATACAACAACAACTCCAGGAGGAAAAATGAAACCTAAAAAAAACATGCTAAAAATCATGGAAGCACATGGGATTGCGTATGTTGCTACAGCCAATGGATCTTATCCAATTGACATATATGAGAAATTTAAAAAAGCAAGGACCATGATCGGGACCAAATACATCCATATACTCTCCCCATGTCCTCCGGGATGGGGATATGATCCCAAGGAAACGATAAAGATTGGAAGGCTGGCGGTTGAGACAGGATTCTGGCCATTATATGAAATAATCAATGGAAAATTTAATTTGTCAAGAGAAAGTAAAAAATATTTAGATCCTTCCAAGCGGAAACCAATAATAGACTATCTAGGCGCCCAAAAAAGGTTTAAAGGTATAAGTGATGAGGATATCGAGGATTACAAGACCTACATAAATAACTTATGGGATGAAATAAAAAAAAGAATAGACCATTAAAAATAAACGATAATAATAATAATAGTAATCATAACAATTCTTGATGTGAGGAGAGATGTCATTATTTATTCATGAAAGAGTTGTTTAATAAAAGTATTTAACTGACTAATGATGCTAAGAACGTTCATCTTCCAAGAAAAAGAAAAAAGTTGGCTTGAAGAAAGTAAAAACCTATTATCGAATGATTTAGTTGCTATTTTAGACGAGCAAGAAAAAAAATCTACTTGTGGAATGGTCCTGATTCTACTCGAAAAAGGCTTGAAAAGGGATATGAATCGGCAGTAGAATTAATATCGAATTATCCCGATGATTCCATTCAATTAACACTCCTCAATGATGATATTCCCGAGAAAATTAAGGTTAAAATTGAAGGAATGCGAACCCATGCAAATTTAAAATTAAAAACAAGCGAAGTTCAATTCACGAGTTTAATAACAATCAGGATATATTTAATAATGTCGCTGGTTTGTATAATATTGCCTATAATTTCCATCATGAACTTGTCAAATTTTCTATTTTCACCAGTTAGCGGGGAAACCTCAATCATTCCAATACGCGGATATGACTCGTGGTTGCAAATAACACGCGTTCTAACCTTGATCACGCTTTCCTGTTTTATAGTTTCTATTATAATTGGAATATATGAAAAAGAAGAACAAGTAATTGTGGTCTCTTTGGTGGGGATCATTGCGTGCAGCGGCATAATAATTTATCTAAACCAAGGAATCTATTTATTCATTTTTCAAGCACGGACCTCAGATAGCTACTTGATTATGACACGAGATATCGCTCTTTTTTTCGGACTTAATGTTTTTGCGTTTTTAGTGTTTGAAATTCCGAATGTAGGGAAATTTATTCACTTTTTTCATGCATACAGAAAATTTATTTTCATGCGCTAAATTTTTATTTCAGTTATTTCATATAAAAAATCTTAAAAGTGAGAAATCTAACCTTTAGTATGTGGAAGCAGCCAAAATTTTGACCCAATTGGAAAAGGAAGATTTTCGGATTTTATCCGCGATAGAATTAGGAATGAAGAGATCCAAGTATGTAAAGATAAATGATATTAGATTTTATTCTCGATATCCAATCGAGGAAACGTTATATCGGCTGAAAAAAGTTCACAAATTTGACTTGATCATTAGAGACTCTTCCGGTCATGATATTGCATATACGCTCAACGCATTAGCCTATGATTTATTGGGCTTGCACGCTTTGGTGAGACAAAATATAATTTCTCAGCTCGGACCCATATTGGGGAAGGGCAAGGAATCGGATGTGTATAGTTGCATTGATGATAATGAAAACATTTACGCATTAAAGATCTACCGCATGGGTCGAAGGAGTTTTAAAAATATAAAAAATCTGCGAGACTTGATTGGAGAACGATCGCATTTATCATGGTTATATGTCAACAGGCTTGCGGCTAAAAAAGAATACGAATCGCTGAAGGAAGTTTATTCGCTTAATTTAAACACTCCCAAACCAATAGGATATAACCGGCACATGATTGTAATGGAATACCTAAGGGGGAAAGAATTGATCTATTACAAAAGCATTGACGATCCCGAGTATATTTTTGATCATATTATTGACCAAGTCAGAATAATCTTTCAAGAAGCAGGTTTGGTTCACGGAGATCTCGGAGAATTCAACATAGTCGTGGATGAACAAGGAAATATTTTAATAATAGACTGGCTCCAATCGGTAAAATCAGACCATCCAAATTCTAGATATCTTTTAAGAAGAGATATCCAAAATATATGTGATTATTTTAAAAATAAATTCCATATCGAGAGCAACGTTGACGACATTATCAATTCTTTCCTTGTACGGTAAAAAATAAGATAATATCCTCTACATGATTCTCATTTAACACTTTTAAATGCTGAACGCGTGGTTTCAAGCCAGAAATAAGGGCTTCAGAATTCAGCGATTTCTTTAAAATAGACAGTATCATCTCAGCGTTATTTTTTGCCACCCTGAACAAATCTTCAACCCCTTCATCAATATCAGGTAAATTTTGTAGAGCTGTAAGGGAAAAAATCGAATCAAACACTTCACTTCTAAAGGGAAGATTACCCATATCTGACAAGATAAGATGAATTCCATCTTGATGAGAAAGTTTTCCAGTTTTTTTCTTAACATGGAATTGAGCGAGCATTTTCAACGAGATATCCATGGCTAAAAAAATAAAGCGGGTGTTTTGATTGGTGTACATATTGTATTGAATGTAGTCATGAAACAGTCCCGTACCACAGCCAGCATCTAACATGATTTTTCCTTCAAAAATAAAATTTTTTAAAACAAGGTCATACTTTTCGGCTTGTATTATTGAATATCTATCATCATAGAAATGAGCCGTTGAATTGTATTTTTCAATAATTTGTTCTTTTTTCTCATTCATCATTCTTCATGAATACATTATCGAAGAGTTTTAATTTAAAAGATGTATTTTTAACTTATTACATTTATAATACATTTTATTTATTGGTTTAAAGGTAAAAAATTTGTCTAAAAATAACAATCAACCCAAATTGAAGAATCCATTACATATACTCCAAAACGCACAGAATAGTGAGATATTGCTCAGACTGAAGGACGGCACGGAATATAAAGGATTATTAAAAGAAATTGACGCATACATGAACATGATTTTGGAAGACGCTACTGAAATCATGGATGGTTCTCCAGTGGCAAAATATAACGAGATTTTTATCCGTGGAAATAACCTGTTATTTATCAAGCCTGATGCATCTGAAATCCTGTAAATTTTTCTCTTGATTAATGAAATTAAAATTTTAATAAATCAAAAGAGAGGATTTTAACCAAACATGGTTCAAGAAAGGTTATATTTGTTTTAAAAGAGTAAAATTCTATCAATGAGAAAGGATTCAATATATTTTTTATTGGAAAAGGCTTAATAAGATATTATCCACTCTCTTCATGGAAAAAAGAGATTACCGGAAGGAGATTTTTATGAACCGGCTATTTGTTTATGGGACCTTAAAACAAGGGCAAAACAGGCATTACTTGCTCAAGGATGTTGAATTTGAAATAGCTTTCTTGATGGGGTATGAAAAACAAGACCCTCCATCGCTAGGATACCCTTTCATCATTCGTAAGGAAGGAAAACGAGTTGAAGGAGAGGTTTATTTAAATATATCCGATTCCATCCTTCAAAAAATAGACATCATCGAAGGGGAAGGAGACCTATACCATCGCATTCTCGTGAAAGTAAAGACACTAAAAGGAGAAGAATTGAACGCTTTTGTGTATTATCCTTCTCAATCCCTACAAGATTCCTTCAAATCATGTTATTAATCAGAGATCTATCGTAATAATCGTAATTATTGAAAAAAAAAGTTTTTTTCCATCTTGGAAAACTATTACATATTTAATAACAATAAAAAACCCATCGAATTGGTGATAATGCTCCTAAATTTTATTAGTATAAAAATGCAATTAATAAGCATTGAAAAGTAGATAAAAAAAAAAAGAATTTGAGTGAAAATCATCGTTCAATGGAAGGACGGAAAAAATTGAAAGCCACGTGCAATTTAGAAGCGTTCATAAAGGCATTCGACAATCAAAAACTCGATGTAAGGGAGAAGAAGACCGTTCAGAAAAAAGGAGTGGTCTATACTCCGGAGCCTGTTGCACGATACATCATCCAATGCGCTTTAAGAAATTATATTAGAGAAAAGAGATCTTATTTGAATTTCCCTGGTGAAGATTTTTTTCAAGATGGTTCTCATCAAGATTTTTTTAAGGAAAATCTCGTGTTAAAAAATGCCCTGATAGAGGAAATTAAGGAGATAAAAATACTCGATCCATCTTGTGGGTCAGGTATTTTCTTGGTTCAGGCTGCGGAGAAATTATTTCAACTCTATAACATGATAATGCCTGGCAGGTCAAATTTAGAAATAAAGAAAAGGATTGTCAAAAATTCAATATTTGGAGTGGAAATTGATAAAAAGGCTTATCAAGTATCAAAACTCAGGTTGATGAGTTGGATGCTAAATAATGATGAATCTCACGTTGACTTCAAAGGAACTAAGATTGATTTTGGATCATTAAATTTAATTGATGGATGGCAAGAATTCAAGCCAAACATTTATAACGTGGACTTTCTCTTGCATTTTTCTTCCAAACACGAGTTTGATTTGATCGTGGGAAATCCCCCATATATAGAGAACAAGAAAATGGAAAATAAGGAGTACAAAAAAAAATTAGTGAAAAAATTTAGCACTGCCTACAAATTATATGACTATTCTATCTTGTTTATCGAAAAAGCTTTAAATCTTGTCAAGCTTAACGGTCAGGTGTGTTATGTGCTAACTAATAAATTTTTAGCGGCAGATTATGGCACGAAAATAAGAGAAATGATATTAAATGAATCTATCATCAAGGAAATCATTAATATCTCGTCCTTACCGATTTTCATCAAGTCTGCGGCATATCCTGTAATTATTTTCTTAAAAAAAACAAAGCAAGGTGGAGGCGACACAATGAAAGTAAAAAATATTGATAAACTAAGCCAACTAGATGATCCCACAAACCTCAAATCGCAGGAATTATCCCTTTCCATGATTAAAAAATTACCGATGAACGTGATCCCAATTTCGGGAAATCTTGATTTAATAACACGCTTGCATGCTAATTTTAATTCACTGTCTGAAAGCATTAAAGATTTGAAGATAATTTATCGACCATTTGGATTTCTTGATTGGGAGAAAAATTTCAAACATATTAGCACAAAAAAGAATTCTGAGAGTGACCTCGTCCTGATTGGAACGGGTAATGTTGGAAAGTACCATATCCTATTTGATAAACGCATAAAAATAGCCAAAAGAGACTTGGAAATACAATATTTTCAATTCAATGATGAATATCGAGAAATTTGGCAGGAATTAATCCAAGAAAAATTAATTTTTAGGGAAATTGCTAAAAAATTGACCTTCGTATATGATCCAGGAATTTTTACCAATATCACGGGACTATACTTCCTCAGGATCCCCTCATTTGATACGGACGACCTTTTTGCGCTAATGAGCATTCTAAATTCGGAATTAATGGATGTCGTTTTTAAAACATTATTTGGAACGCTTCACATGTCCGCAGGATATTTGAGGTTTAATGGAAGTTTTATCAAGAGATTACCAATACCGCAAAGATTTCCGAAATCATTATCGCGCTTGGGGAAAATAATGCAATTTCTTTCGCAATTGAACCATGATCTGCCTTTAATTTCGCGTTCAAACCTGATAAAGATGGAGGATTTGGATTCATGGTTAAATTTCTATGTCAAGTTAACTAATTCTTTGGTATTATTACTGTATTTAAATGGTTACCCTCTCGGAAATGTTATCATCTTGCAAAAATTACTACATTCTGAAAAACCCATTCCTGATATCACGATTAAATATAACTTGCCTCGTTTTGACTTGATAAACCATGGAGTAATAAATGATGAGGAGTTAAATTCTCATCTTATTAAAATTAGAGATTTTTATCATGAATTTTGTGAAAAAGTTAAATCCGAAATGGATGATGTGAATAAATTTTTAAAATATAACTACCTTTATTAAATATATAAAAATATAACTCATTTGGAACACATTTTTAGATACAATCATGTCAAATTTTAAAGAAAAATACATGAGAAACATCATTAAACTCGGAAATTCAAAAGCAGTCACATTTCCCCAAGAGTGGACTGAGATTGCCAAATTAAAGGAGAAATCGGAAGTTTTCATGTATCCAATTGATGAAAAAACCCTGATGATTGTTGCACGTGAGGAAGAACAGAAAAGAATTTTAAGAATCGATCCATTCAAGGAGAAAAGTGTGTGGTCGCTAGATTTTCTGAGACAAGCAATAATATCAGCTTTCAAGCTTAATGTAGATGAGATTTACATAAAATATGACGAGAAATTCCAAGGAAACTTGTATGAACTTCTCATCAAACTGAGGCAAGAAATCATAGCTATCGATTTCAAGGATATTCCCGAAAATAATGAATTTTATGTCAGTTTCCTGTTAGATACCTCCAAAAAAGACTTGAAGGAGGTGCTAAAAGATCTTGCTGGAGTTTTCAGCACCATCATGGAAAATATCGTGGAATCTGTAAGAAAGAAAAATGAAAGAATTGATATAAAAAATTATGGATTAATTTTAGCAGAAACAGATCGTAAGTACTCTTTAGGCACCCGTATACTCATCACGGGACTAACCGAATATCATTTATCAAAAGGATATCGAAACTTGCCAATAAAACGATTTCTGGGGAATAGGGTCATATTACTATACATACGTGATTTCATTAACGAGTCATTACGATTTCAAAAACTCCCAACAGAAATTATATTTAAATATTCTGATATCTTGACAGAGATCCCACATTTATTGCATGACCTCATAAACAACTTGGATAATTTGGATGAGAAAACGATTCCTGCTTTTCAAAAGAGATTGGATGAGCTGAGAGCTAGATTGAAAAAAATAACCTATGAAGATACGTATGGCGTAGAACTGGTCATAAGGAGCATTGTCAAGTATTATTTTAACAGTTTTTCTAACTTCTTTGACATCGGAATAACGCGAATGATTGAACGGATGCTGAGAACCATGGATGATAAATTTTGAAAATTTGGTTTTCAAATATAAACTCAATTTTCTCCTTATTTTATCCATAATAAATGTCTATAATGATGAGACTTGCAAGAAAAAATTTTAATAAAATTGAAATTTTAAGAAAGATTTAAAAAAAAATAAGCATGAATGCTTAATATCTAAAAAAAAAGTTAAATGTAAGGTGAATAAATTCAATGGCTAAAAAAAAGAACGTGCCTCCTCCACCGGAAGAAGATGACGTGCCAGAAGGAACGGTTGACGAGGAAGGGGATGAAATTCTCAACCTAGATGATGTTAAGGATGATTTGGATGATGATTTAGATTATGACTTGAACAAGATTGAAGATGAAATGCTAGCAGATGAGACAGAGGACGAGGAATTCGGGCCAGAAGTTGAAGAGATAATAAAGATGTTAAGGGGTGTAAAATGCGCACCATGTCCCGGAAGCAAGCACGTAACTGAATGCCAGGTCCGACACGACTATGGATGTCCTCCTGAAAAAGCGGAGAAATTTGTTCCTCTAACTGAAAGTCAAAGGAGAAAAAAGGTAAAGAAATAACTTTTCTATTTTTCTATTATTTTTTATTTACTCAAACCATACATTACTTAGAATGTAAAATCAGGAACTTGGAAGATAAATAAATAGTTTAAATTTATTAATTAGTTGGAAATATGAATTAAATATAAAATAAAATCATGTCAAGAGAAATGAATCTTGAAAGTGAACGGTTATTTTAGAAATTATTTGAAAAAAGTAAGGTTGAGCAATCTTAAGGTAAATTATATTAGTTATACAACAATAGTTTTAAACCTGTTATCATTTATCTTCGGAATCTTATATTTAGCATGTTCCTTGTTTGGAATTACATATATTTTCGTCTTGTGGGATCTATTTGGAGCCATTATCATGGCAGGGCTTTTTTTTAATTTAACTTTTATTTTCTACAATGAGGTGAAAATCAACAAGCACTCGAAACTTGGCAACAGGTTGAATCTTGTAAATTTTGGATATCTCATTTTTTTTATCTCCGGGATGGTAATGATACCGCTCGGTAATTATTCGATCAGTGCTAGCACGTCTAATACCCTGATAAACAATTTTGGTTCCTATTTTATGGTATATGGTAGTTTTTTTGGAATCCTGCTCTTTGGCATGGGAATGGCCTGTTTAAATATCAGGTATGGAAGCAATCCTGAAATTTGGGATCGAACTAACCAATCGTTTTCATTATCGAAAAAAAGGATACGAGCAAGAAAAATCGTAAAGATCTTATTGAAGATCACGTGCTACCTCATTTTATTGGGCGGTTTCTATTTTTCACTTGTCCTGCTATTTGGCATGTACCTTCAAGATATTATTTCTGTCATCCTTGGAATTTTTCTTCCAATGTGGAGCATTTTCCTTTCCTTGATTGTTTTGTCAACCACCCTCCTTCTCTTAAAATTAAAAGATAAGCGGAAAAAGCCAAAAAGATATCATGCTCTTGGGATAATGGGATCTTTCCTTTCTATGATATTACTTTTACCCATGATACTTGCACCATATTCGATTGCACGTTCGGAAGTAAACTTTTCATCTGCTTTTGGGAATGATTGGCGAAATAAAATTACTCCCGTTGCGCGGTCGTATTTTTTACAAACCCCCTTTTCAATACAGGGGTATTTTTTGGGGATGGCCCCCAAGGAATGCATCATCAAGGAAAACGTGTTGTTTTATACCAACGAAACTGAGGGAATTGAATTGTATTTTGACGCTTACATGCCTATTAACAAGGGAATTGGCATGCCAGGGCAAAATTCTACGTTAATTCGAATACACGGAGGAGCATGGGTATTGGGAGATAAGGGAGGGATGAACATGATGCAGGTGAATAACTATTTCGCAGCGCAAGGTTACGTGGTTTTTGACATCCAATACGGCCTAAAGGATATTGGATTGCCAAGTTTTTTATATCCAGAGAACGTGGTAGGAGATTTTAATCTAGATGATATGATGAGACATATCGGAAATTTTACACGCTACATTTCCTCTCATGCTTCGGAATATGGAGCAAATTTGGATTCCGTTTTCATTAGCGGAGGTTCTGCTGGCGGACAGCTTGCCTGTTCAACTGCTTTTGGAATTCATAGTGGAAATTATACAGGTATTTTTGGCAATAATTTAACGATCAAGGGGGTTATTCCTTTATACCCCGCTATTGAGCGGACAGTAGTAAAAGGTGATATCAATTTTATCAACCCTCAGAACCTCATAAACGAAACAAGCCCACCATGCTTGATTTTTCAAGGCACTCAAGACAATTTGGTCCATCCAAGCAAAAGCCAATTGATAAAGGATGCTTATACACGTCATGGGAATGATAAGTGTGCGATCATATGGGCAGATCTTGGAGGACATGCAAGCGACATGTATTTTCCAGGACTCTACAATCAAATGTTCTTGTATTACATGGAAAGATTCATGTTTCTCTGCGTGAATGATTTCATGTAATACATTTTCTACATTCTTTCTTAAACTAAAGACTTTAATGTTGTTTTAGCTTTTATTTCATTAAGAAAATAATACAAGAACCTCACGTTCATTTCTTGACAAAATGAGGACCGTGTTGCGAGATATTAGAGAAATAGTGCTAAAACGATTCATTTTAGCGATAATAGGCATCTTTATATCGATGGTGATTTGGGACATCAATGCAAAATGGGGAAATACCTTCCTAACTTGCTTATCCCTCTCAACGACAACTTTTCTTTTAATTTACATCCCATTCGAAATATTGTGGAGTTTCAGGAGCATTTGGTTTGACAGGTGGGTTCATCTCAAATCAGGGGACCTTGAGACATCGAAAGAAAGAATTGAAATCCAAAAAGACAGGTTTTTAAGTGCTAATATTGTTAGGTCCAAGGATAAAAATAAAGTCGAGTCAAAAAATGCACTGATCATCATAAACCACGGCTTTTCGGATAATAAGGAATCGCTGCAATATTATTATCTTCCCCTAGCACTTCAAGGATATGTTATACTGGCTTATGATGCAAGAGGGACGGGAGGGTCGAAAAAAACCGGAAAAAAAAGAGATTTTTTGAAACGAATTGAAGATCATGATTTATTGATTAATTGGATTAAACGTGAAGATAAATTCAAGGATAAAAAGATATTTTCCGTAGGATTTAGCGTAGGAGCCATGGTCGCACTCTGCAGCGGCTTTCATAGAAAAGAGGTTCAAAAAATAATCGCGATTGGAGCGGTTTCGGATTATCGAAAAAATACACCTAAATTCAATCCTTTCATCGTGCTCTACTATTTACTCAAGGGAGTAAATTTGCTTCCCAGTAAAGAAAAAAACCAGCATCTCTCGCCGTATTTACTATTTCAGACAATTAAAAAAAACAGTTCAAAAGAAGAATGGAAAACTTTATCTGAAAAAGTCTTTTTAATTCATTGTAAGAATGATAGAGTTATTAAATTCAGGAATTTCAAAGAAAATCGAGCAATACTGGAGACTCCCATTGAGAGGCAAGTCATTTTTAAAAAAGGGGGACATTCTTTCAAGAAAAATGAGATTGAACTCCTCGGGGCGTCATTGCATTTTTTTTTAGAATGACTTGATCGTTTCAATGATCGTTTCTTTGACCAATAAGAGGCTTTTATTTATTTTGTCAAGCTTGTCTTGGAAATAGTTTTCAATATTTTTTGATCTTTCTATCTCTTCAAAAATGTTGAAAAATTGCTTTTGATTTTCCAATTCAATGCAATAGAGATTATCTCGAGTCGTTGCATCATTCATTTTTACTAAGCACCCATGTTCATAAAATTCATGATCGTGAAGGGGGAAGGTGGTCTCCCAAAGAATATCTTTTAACCTCTCGTGGATAATATTCACTAATCGAGAAGAATACTCCTTGCTCTTCCTACTATGAACAAAATAAAATGATAATTTATCTTGGTTATCTACCATGTATTCAAATAATTTTTCTCTTATGAAATCAACCTGTTTTATTGACAAGTTCACATGATCGTGATCTGACAAGGGATTGCACTTGTAGAAGAGCAGCTTGCCATGGTAATTCACGCCATTAAGGTCAATTATGTTCTTGATGATCGCTTTTTTTAGCCAGTGATCAAATTTATAATAATTGGTAAGTTCCATGCTCAATTCTCTCGGAAAACGCTCGAGAAGGGAAGTTTCGTGAAAATCGATAATGTATATCTTTATATCTTCTCTTTCCCAATATGGATGAAGGATTCGCTCGATCAATTTGGCAGCATCGGGTATCGGATTGTTATTCAATTCATCTTGTTCTTCTTCGAACTCTGGAATGAACACCTTGCGCCAGAACCTGTTCAGATTCATTCCATTCTTCAAATAATACCCGGACTTGTTATCTTTTTTTGGATTTAAAAATCCGAAAGGATTCATCAAGGGAGCAAAAATCACTACTTGATCATCAATCAAAATGTCATGAATGGAGCGTTCTTCATTGTATATTTGTTTTAGTAGTTCTAAAATTCCAAAAAGCCCATTATATTCATTATGTTGTGCTCCAACAAACAATTTCACGTGCTTGACGCGATCAATGTTTAGATTTTTTGCAACATTGATAATTGGAATCTTTCCTTCACCGGTATCGTGAATTCCAACGGTAATAAATTGTAATTGATTTAAAGATTCGAAAAATTCCAAAAGTTTTGAAAACAAACCGTTCCTATTGTTTACATCCAATAGTTCTTGTAAAGTCTTAACATTCATTTTATTGAATAATTCTCTTCCAATCGGTGTAATTTATTATTTTAGTGTAATTTTTAGTGATATTCGCAAATAAAGCGCATCCTATTGAAAAAATATTAACGAAATCATCGAAAGTAAGGTTTAAAAGCTCTGCATTTTTAGAGGAAATGCCTTGACCTCGAAATACTTCAATTTGACCGTCATATCCGGACAAGTTTACCACAAATTCTTGTTTATTCAGGGTTCCTTTATAACTACCTCGTGC
>DXJM01000051.1 GCA_019057355.1 Promethearchaeota archaeon
AAACATGTCAGGAAGCAATATCCAATTCATTATAGCAAGATAATTTATATTATTTGAATTATTTCCTCTATGAGACTAATTAAGTTATCAATATCAAAGGGCTTTTCAAGAAAAGAAATTGCACCTGATGAGAGAGCTAATTCCTTAATAGAGGAATCAGCGCTTGCGAATATAATTTTCGTTCTTGAATTAAGAGCAATGATCTCTTTTGTTGCTTCAATTCCATTTTTTAGCGGCATTCTGTAATCCATTATGATAAAATCGGGTTTTTTTGAAAATAATTGAAATTTTTGAACCGCTTCAATTCCATTGAGAGCAGTATCTATTATTTCATAATCATATGCTTTAAAAATTTCATAATAGATCTTTTGTAATGCCAAATCATCTTCTACAATAAAAATGGAAACGATTGTATATACACCATTTTTTTATATTTCTCAAAACAACTTTTTTTTGCGATTGATTTATTCAATTTCGGGAATCATTAATATAAATTTACTCCCCTTTGAATAGTCATTTTTGACTTTATCTTCAACCCAGATTTTTCCTTTATAATTTTCAACAACTTTTTTTACTAGTGAAAGGCCTAATCCCATACCTTTTACTCCAGGATGTTTATTAGCCTCCCTTTCAAAAATTCTTTTCTTTAATTCATCTTGAATGCCGATTCCATTATCAATAAATTCCAATTTAATCCAATTTGTATTACTTATTTTTTCCTTGAACACGTTAATTTCTATGATTATATTTGGATTTTGATTGTAATTTATAGAATTAATAAAAATATTCTCAAATACATCCTGCAATAACTCATTACCGTTTACAAATAAATGTTTTGAGTGAGTATTAAGATTTATCAGTATTTTTTTAAACTTAAATCCTTTATTTATATAATCAATTGAGCTCTTCAAGGCATTTATAATATCTACTTTTTTTAATTGAATTTCTTCTTCTTCCAACTGTGAGATTTTCCGAATATTTGAAACGAGTTTTTCAGCCCTATTCACTTGCTCTTTTGCCATAAGATTAAAGATCTCAATTTTCTCTCTACTTCCATTTTTCTTGATCAGGTTGAGGCTAATCTCACAACTCATCTTGATATTTTGTAGGATATTATTGATATCATGAGCAAATAAATTCTTGTAAAAATCCACTCGATTATATGCCTTGCGATATTGCTCTTCAGATTCTTTTAGTTTTTCCTCTGCTTTTAATTTTGAGATTATAATGCCCATTTCTCCACTAATAAATTGTAGTAAGTTTTTTTCATCTTCCGAAAATGAAAACCTATTCATTGATGCAATATTTAATGCCCCTATAATTTTATCTTTAACAATAATAGGAACACTTGAAAGTGATAAAATACCATATTTTTTCGATATAGCAGGATGAATTGTACTATAATCATCGGTAAAAATACTATCACCCTTTTTAAATATTATTTTATAAGGAAGCATGCCAGTTTTTATCCATTTTACCTCCTCAATAAACTCATCAGGAAGACCCATATTACATGCTAATTCAGCATTTTGACCGGACTCGTCAAGTAAATATATTCCTCCTCCATCAAATTGTAATAATTCGAGGGTTGAACTCAGAATGATTTTAAGAAGATTCATTAAATCTTTTGCTTCATTGCCAGCGATAATAATTTTATTTAAAATCTCTATCTTTGTGATACGACTTTTTATATCTTCTTCTGATTTTTTACGCTCAGTAATATCTTCAAGAAAGCAAATCACATATTGTACATTGTTGTTTTCATCTAATTTTGGAGTTCTATTTATCCTGCATAGTCTATATTCCCCTTTTGCATTTCTTAGCCATTCTTCAGTGATGACTTGTTCCTTCTTTTCAAATACCGTCTTGTTCCATCTAATACATGATTCAGCTTGTTCTTCATTTTGAAATTCATAGATATTTTTACTTATGAGATCAATTTTATCGCATCCTAAAAATTCTGCTCGGGCCTTATTTACAGCAGCATAACTTTCAGGTTCAACAAGATACCAAATTTGAAAATCTAAACTATCTATTAATAATTCTTGTTCACTGATTTTGTCTTTTAATGCTTTTTCAATACTTTTTCTTTTATTTATACTTCGAATAACACCAAGAATGACCTTGTCATTATTATGTTCAAGTAATTTCAGAAAAATTTCAACAGGAACCATTGTTTCATCTTTTCGTCGTAATTCATCTTCAAAAATTGAAATCTCGTTCTCAATGGTTTGGAAAATTTTATCTTGAAAAATTTTTTTATCAATGATACCATTCAAAATAAAATTGTTTAGAAGCTCACTTTTTGAATAACCCAATATATCACTAGCTGTTTGATTAATATCAACGATATTTCCATCCAGATCGAATAAAACAATTATATCATTAACATTGTTAAATATTTTGAAATATTTATCGTTTTTATCAGTCATTTGTGGTTTGGTGGCTTCAAATTAGAAAATACATAATATTAATCAAAATAGAAAAGCTATTTATATCTTCTTAAATTTTTTAAAATTCTGAAAACGTTAAAAAAACATCATAATCTTATAATTGCATGGTATCTTTAGTCATCTATAATGACTAATTCGTTTGTAAAAATTAATGGTACCAAGTTATGTTATGAAATAAAAGGGAAAGGAGAAGCACTTTTTTTAATACATGGTTTTGGTTCTAAAAAAGAAGTTTTCATTGGACAATTTGAGGTTCTTTCCAAGCATTTTAAAGTCATTAGGTTCGATAATAGAGGTTCAGGAGAATCTGACCGTCCTGATGTAACTTATTCTATGGAGATGTTCGTTGAAGATATCAAAGGTTTAATGGAATATCTTGATATTAAAAATGCACATTTCCTTGGATATTCTTTAGGAGGAATGATTGTTCAAAATTTTGTAATAAAATATCCCAATCATGTAAATAAATTGATTCTTATAAATACTGTTCCAAAAGTGGAGTATGACGATGCAGAAATCAGGCAATATATAGATACTAAAATAGCTAATTATGAGTTAAAATTAAAGGACCCAATAAGGGCATTCTTTGAGGGAGCGGAAGGAGGATATACGCCTGATTTTATTGAATTCATGAAAAGCAATTCTACTGAAAAAATTCATGGGTTATTTACTGCTGAAGATTTAATCCGAGATAGCTCAATTAATCCCACTAGACCACAAGATTATCATAATCAGGCTCCAACGCTGAAACAACATGATGTTATTGATAAATTGTCAAGCATCACAAATGATACTTTAATAATCTGTGCTTCTGATGATAGGATTACCCCTAAAGCTTTAAGTAAACTAATGAATGAGAGAATGCCAAACAATATTTTAATTGAGATTAAAGGAATGCATAGTACCCCTAAAGAAAAAGCTCCAGAAATAAATAAATACAT
>DXJM01000510.1 GCA_019057355.1 Promethearchaeota archaeon
ACTCCTTTATCCATAAACACTATTCTATCAGCTATTAAAATTTTATATTTTAAGAGATAAGCAAAATATGAGTGAAGAAAAAAGCGGAAATTTTCTTGATCAACTCAATAAAAGTTTTACGGATTTTGTCGAAAAGACATTTGGAGAGAGTGGGAAAGAGTTTGTTGAGGAAACATCAAAAAAAATCAAAGAGTTCTCGTCCTCATCAATTAAAAAATTTATGGAGTTTTCCGATAGTGTTCTTGATAATCTAAAACTGAAAGAAAACGAACAAGTAATGAAACTTAGGGATTCAATAGAAGATATGCTCAAGCAAGGCGGTTTTCTTGAAGAAGATGGCGAGGAAGACTTTTAATTCTCTAATTTTTTTACTAATTATTTTATATGATTTTATTTCTTTTCCATTGCTTTAAATCATTTATAGTATATCCTAAAAGGTTGCAATATATTTCCTCGTTATGTTCTGCAAATCTTGGTCCTGGTACTTCGACAGATCCCTTGGTTTCGCTATAATTTATTAATCTATTCGGAATTGTTGCTTTTTTAACACCCCACTCTGAAAAATCAAATTGTTCGCAAAACATTCCCCTTTCTCTGAGATTTGGATGATCATAAACCTCTTTAAGAGTTAAAGTCTTTCCACATGGGACTCTTACAGCATCTAATTGGCTAATTGCTTCATCTCTAGTCAATGGTTTACTCCAGTTCTCTATAATCTCGTCAAGTAAGTCAATATGATCAAATCGTTTCATAGGATTGTTCAATCTCGGATCTTTAACTAATTCAGGTTTCTTCAATACAGTTTGACATAAATTAATCCATTGTTTATCAGTTAAAGTAGTCATGGCAATGAGCCCATCTTTACAGTGATATTGGTTATAAATAGGGAGATATTTGGCGCCAATCTCGATCTTCGATGTTAAAGGAATAAATTCTTTAGCCTGAGCTCGAATATTTATCGCAAACATGATATCCTGCATTGATATATCAATAAATTGCCCCTTGCCCGTTTTTTCCCGATAATATAACGCTTGTGATATCCCTATAGCGCAGACATGCCCTGCACTATAATCTGCTATCGGGAGCCGTGGAGGACCCTCATGAATTTCCATTGCATCAAGAATTCCTGATTGTGCTTGTATGATCAGATCAAAAGTAGTCTTTTCACAATATTCTTTAATTCCTTGATTCCCATACCCTGAAATTTTAGCATATATTAATCGTGGATTTATTTTTTTAAGATCTTCATATCCTAAACTCCATTTTTCCATCGTTCCTTTCACGAAATTCTCGACCAAAACATCTGATTGAGCCACTAATTTTGTAAAAATTTCCTTGGACTCTTCCTTTCTTAGATCTAAGGAAATTGATTTTTTACCCCTATTGAGGATACTAAAAAGTGGGAAAATTGTTTTATCAAATAATACAAACAAGCGAAAACTTTCTCCATAGGGGGGACTTTCGACCTTTATGACTTCAGCACCTTGATCTGCAAAAAATATTGTCGACCAAGGACCACTAATAAATTGACTACAATCCAAGATTCTTAATCCTTCAAATATTTTCGGCATGGTTCTACAAATGAAAGTAAAATATAACAAGTTTTAGTTTTTTTAGATCTTCTTAATCTAATCAGATAACTGAAAATGGACCATAACGCCTTAAATTTAGTTTTTTTTATAAATAGAAGATGTTACTGGTGTGGGAATTCCATATTCCAGCCCCATTTTTATGATTGTCCCTCCAAATAAATCTCCTTCATTTTTCCCTCCTCTTTCAATGTCTTTCATGTAAGAAGGTTTTAAATCAGGATAATTTTTAGCGAATTCAATTGTATTTTCTATGATATTTTCTGGAAGAATAATTCCATTTATTTCTGATATGGATTGAATTTCTTTCATAACTTCTCTTAAAATTTTATTTGACCTCCCATCATTAATAACTTGACTAAATGTTTGGTTTGCATGAGTACATACAAGTGTGAACGATGCAACTAGTAAATACTTCTCCCAAATGGAATTATAAGGGTTTTCAGTCCATTTAAACCCAATCTCCATCTCCTTAAAGAAATTAATGAGGGAATTTGGATTAAATGCTGCTTTTTTATTTGGATCAGGACCGCAGCAAAAAAAACCAGGTTTTCCACTTTGAATCACCACCCCTGGTTTCTCAATACTTGAACCTAAATATACACATGTGGGAATCACGATTCCAGTTTCCAGTTTCTTTCTAATTCTTTCATAGATGTCAATTCCATTCATTAATGGAATGAGAATTGTATCTTTTCTTAATTTTTCTTTTATAGATAAAATCAAGCCATCCAAATCATAACTCTTGACGCAAATGAGGCACATATCTGGACTTGGAAAATCATTACTATTGCCCGAAGCAAGGTGAGGAAAGCAAGCTAATTCATCTCCTCGAGAAGTGTGAAGTTTTAATCCACTTTTTTTAATTGCCTCAAAATGATTTCCACGAGCTAAAAAATAAATCTTATAGTTATCATATCCGGATTTTCTTATTTTATAGGCAATTTTTCCTCCAAAATATCCTCCAACACCCCCTATACTGCAAACCCAAATATTCTTGAGCTCCATCTTTTTCTACTTTATTTTTTTAATTGAAATATCTAATAAGGTGGACAATAAATATTTTCTTGGTCAAAAAAAATAAATTCTTGAGTTTATAAGTTATCATAAACTCATATTTTTTTTCCCTGTAACTGTAAAAGATGGCATTCTCTTTAACTGTAATAAAAAAGTTAGGTACTACA
>DXJM01000511.1 GCA_019057355.1 Promethearchaeota archaeon
AATTCAAGAATTTGGACTGCTTGGAAGGCAGATCTCCATTCTTGCAGGGCAATTAGACTTGGCGCTCCAAGGAAAAAAGTTCAGTGATTAGAAGCGAACGCTAGTTCGCAAGGAATTTTTCTTCATATCTTTTTCTTTTATTTTATTTGATTAACATAGTATAGGTTGGTAGATATGCTAAAGATAACATTGATGTAATTCGCTGGTGAAGTAAAAAAATTAAAAATAAAATGAATTTAAAAAAATACCTCTACTTATCGTTTAAAAATACCTTTACTAATTCATTTAATCAGAATGGGCAGATATGATTAAATCAGCGAATAATTTCATGTCTTTCAGCAACATATTGATTTTATCTTGCGATGCAATATCAATCTCTCCAGATTTCATTATTATAACAGATATGATATACTTAAAAATGTGTAATTCGATTTCTTTCCCATCATCATTTTTCCCTCTAAAAAGTGCTGAATCTGACATGAACATATTTTCCCGAATAACATTACAAGCATTGATATAATCTCGTAAATCGCCTCGAAGGGTTAACCCTGAACTTACGCCTTGAACATTATGACTTATAACGTTCCCAGAAATGTCAGATATAATGATTTTTGCCTTAATCTCATCGAGTTGTTTCTCTGCTTTTTCTACATGAGCTTTCAATTCACTATAAGATGAAATTAAAAGATCCCTGAAAACCTTTGAAAGTTTATCTTGCTCGTAGATACTCGTAAGCATGTATTCAAACGTATAATCTTTAAATAAATCTAAAAAAATCTCCTTAGCCTTGTTCACGTTTGTATCTAATAATTCTTTTTGATAATTTTGAGTATCATATTTATGAAGAAAGAGACATACTTTAGGTCTCTCATTATTTTGTCGATAAATCTCCAATAAATCCTGAAAATACTCTTTCGCTTCTTCAAATTTATTAGGATCGTGCAAATCAACGATAGGAATGAGTATATCCGTGCCTCTAAATATCTCTGGCTTCTGGACATATTCATTTCGATATTGGACCTGCCCTCCAAAATCAAAGATTCCTACCTGCAATCCAAGAAAGGGATGCCTTCTTGTTTCATAAAGGATTGTAGGAGACAATCTTTTGGTATCTTCCGGTGATTTTTCTGCAAATGCTACTGAATAGAGGCTTGTTTTTCCACATCCTCCCAAGCCTACCAAACTAATCTTGATAATAGTTCACCATTTACTTGTTGTCGATTTTATATGATTAAAATTAAAAGTCCTATAAAATATTTATTAAATAATTTCGGTGATTATTTTTTCTTTTCTTCAAGAGTGCTGGTCTAAAGCGGTGGTTACTCTATAATCTTAATGGTGAAGTCCGTCCGAGGTCCAACGCCAGAATAAGGTGACCTTTTTTTTCCATAATCCATAAAAAATAAGGAGAGAAGCTTTGAACAATTGTTCTCAGGAAGATTTATCAAGTATATAGTCTTAGTAACAATGGAATAATTTCCATCACTTTTCGCACTGAAACCAATTTTAATATCATAAATATAATCATAAATAAGAATGATCCTAAAAAGTATGTAAAATTTCCAATAGGAGATATTAAATTCGAAAAAAAGTAGATAGCATATTCTTAATGTACGACGAAAAATAAGTTGTATTTCATTTCCCCTATTTTATTCCGTGCGGTAATTAATAATCATATTTCTCGTTATTATATAATTGAAAAGAAGAAATCATATAGTGTATCGCATCTTCACAATTCAAACAAAAAGAAAAAAGACCAAACACAGGTGAAAGAAAGGAGAATTAGAAATGAATTTAAAAAATTAAAATCGAAACCTATTATCAACTATTCATTTCCCGAAGATTTTTCAGGAAATTTTGATCCATGAGTTTCAACTAAACTTTTAAATGTAATTAATTCAGACTTTCCGTGTTTAGTAATTTTCCCTTGCATTAGTCTAAGGATAAATTTTATAAGTAAAGATTTATTCATACCTTTCCAATTCATTGATATTTTAGTTCCATCTTGATGAGAATCAAGAATCGTTTCCACTTCAATCATCATTTTATTTCCTGAGACTTTTGATAAAATCTTCTTCCCTTCTTCATATGAAAGCAACTTATCTTCTAAAATATAAGAACGACCTTTCTCGAGATAATGCAAGTGTGATATAGCACCTACTTCTCCAAATTCACCTTTTATTACCTCTACTTTTTCTAAATACTTGGTCCATTGTATCATATTTTGAGGATCTATATATGCTTTCCAGACAATTTTTGGAGATTTGTGAACAATTATATCGATATTAAATTTTGCTATGATCAACTAAAAACAAATTTTATTATACATAACTTTTCAATTAACTGTATATAGAGATTATAATTTAAAGTTTTTTTATATTTCTACAATAATATAGTGTTAATATTCATAGAAGTAAATCTGCAGAGAGAGAAAGCACATCATCGGCGATATAAGCTTTGGTTTGACTTTTTCCCTTTTAATTAAAAAGCACGTATGGTAATTTGAACCTTTTAGAAATTATTTTCCACTTTGCAAAGTTTTCTTCTGTTTTTTCATTTTTTTGACTATCACTATAAAATAAAGT